>DAOVWW010000057.1 GCA_030636465.1 Gammaproteobacteria bacterium | reverse complement strand
TGACCTGCTGTTAAAAGCTACCCAGGTAGATGGTGTTTATGATGCCGATCCGAAAACTACTCCTGATGCCAAAAAATTCCAGCAGCTGAGCTTTGATGAAGTTCTGCAGCGCCAGCTGGGTGTTATGGATCTGACGGCAATCACACTTTGTCTGGAAAATAATCTGCCTTTACGCGTTTATGCGATGCGTTCAGAAGGGGCTCTTGCTAGAATACTGGATGGTAACGATGAAGGTACACTGGTTACCAACAAATAACGATTCTTACAGCAGACCACAGCAGGGAAGAAACAAATGATTAATGAAATCCTCGATGATGCAAAAACCCGTATGGCCAAAAGTGTCGAGTCATTGAAAACTGAGTTGTCAAGATTGCGCACAGGACGCGCTAATACGGCCCTGCTGGATAATATTAAGGTAGACTATTATGGCAGCCCAACCGCACTGAACCAGGTCGCCAATGTTACTGTTGCAGATTCCCGTACTCTCGGTGTGCAGCCCTGGGAAAAGGGCATGGTACAGGCGATAGAGAAGGCTATTATGGAGTCTAATCTTGGTCTCAACCCGATGTCTGCAGGTGATATTATCCGTATCCCTATTCCTCCGCTGACCCAGGAACGCAGGCTGGACCTGGTTAAGCTGGTGAAAGCCGAAGGTGAGGGCGGTAAAGTGGCGGTCAGGAATATCCGTCGTGATGCCATTTCTCATATCAAGGATCTGCTTAAAGAAAAAGAGATTTCTCAGGATGATGAGCATCGCGCTGAAGATCTGGTGCAGAAACTAACCGATAAAAATGTCGCAGATATTGATGTTTTACTTAAGGAAAAAGAAGCAGAGTTGATGGAAATTTAGGTCTTTCCTGAGACAGAAAAATGTCACCGGCTGAAAACAATAGTCATTCCTGCATTAAGAATCCTGTCCCCGGGATTCCCCGTCATGTCGCGGTAATTATGGATGGCAATGGCCGCTGGGCAAAGAACCGTGGCCAATCTCGTATCAAGGGGCACCGTAAAGGTGCCGAATCCGTCCACCGAATTATCCGTTTGTGTGGTGATCATGGCGTAGAGCACCTGACCCTGTTTGCTTTTAGTAGCGAGAACTGGAAACGCCCGCCACGTGAAGTCAAACTATTGATGGAACTGTTCATTTCTGTCCTTGAAAAAGATATCGATGCGCTGGTGGAGAACGGCGTGCGCTTACGCATCATGGGCGACCTGGATCGTTTCGGTAAACGTATCGGCAGGCTGATTAAAAAAGCTGAAATGCGAACCACCTGCAACGATTGTATGCAGCTGACCATTGCCGCCAATTACGGTGGGCGATGGGATATCACACAGGCATGTCAGCAACTGGCTGAAAAAGCTCGTAGCGGTGAGATAAAGCCGGACGAGATCAATGAAGAACTGCTCGCCCGGCATCTCGTTACAGCTGGGATACCCGATCCGGATCTGTTTATACGCACCGGCGGTGAGAAAAGAATAAGCAATTACCTGATCTGGCAGCTGGCTTATACTGAGTTGTTTTTTACCGATGTCCTCTGGCCCGATTTTTCTAAAGATGATTTTGCCGAGGCATTGTCATGGTTTGCCAGTCGCGAAAGACGTTTTGGCAAGACCAGCGAACAGTTGAAAGAGAACAAAGCTCGCAAGGCTGGCCATGCTTAAACAACGCTTGTTAACCGCTGCGGTGTTGATACCGTTATTCCTGGCGGCTCTGTTCCTGATGAGTGGGCAGGGTTTTGCTATTTTTCTTGCAGTCATACTGGTACTTAGCCTGTCTGAATGGGCAAATTTAAGTGCAATACAATCACCGTTAATTAAAACAATCTATATTCTGGTCGGGGTCGCTATTGCTGTCCTGATACAGTATTCAGGTTTTGCCGGGCAGGAGCTGTTTATAGCTGTCTTTGTGCTGTGGTGTTTTGTCATCTTGCGTCTGGTTGTTTTTTCCAGGCAGGATCATACTAAGGATGCAACGCCGGGTAATGGTTCGCTGGCCTGGCTGGTCGGTTATTTCGTTTTAGTACCGACGGTACTTGGTTTGCTTGTCCTTAAGCTCAGTGATTTATCACCCCAGCTACTGTTGATATTTTTCTTTACTATCTGGTCTGCAGATACTGGCGCCTACCTGGCGGGACGTACATGGGGAAAGCATAAGCTGGCCCCTGCAATCAGTCCTGGTAAAACGATAGAGGGGGTACTAGGCGGTGTGGTCGCAGCCTTGATTGCTGCGACTCTGGCCGGCGTGCTGGTGCTGGAATTACCACAGGATAAATTAGTCCTCTGGTTGGTGGCGATAGTCATCGTGACATTGTTCTCTGTTGCCGGAGATTTATTCGAAAGTGTTTATAAGCGTCGGGCCGGTGTTAAAGATTCTGGCAAGTTATTACCGGGACATGGCGGCGTACTTGATCGCATCGACAGCGCCTGTGCTGCGCTGCCTCCGTTTATACTGGTTCTTTACCAGTTTGATTTACTGGCAAATACGGGCATTAATCCGTTTTGAAGCAGCAGGGCGTTTGCATACTAGGCTCTACCGTAACCATCGGAATAAATACCCTGGATGTCATTCGGCGTCACCCTGAGAGATTTAAAATTATTGCGCTGACGGCCAATCGGCAGCTCGAAAGAATGCTGCAGCAATGCGAAGAATGGTCACCTGAATACGCGGTAATGTCTGATGAGGCAGCCGCCACAGAGCTATCCAGCCAGCTGCAGCAGAAAGGCATATCTACCCGTGTGCTCGCCGGCATGGCAGAGCTTAGCGAGGTGGTACAACTCGAGGCTGTGGATACCGTCATGGCCGGCATCGTCGGCGCTGTGGGCCTGCTGCCCACTCTGGCAGCGGTTAAAGCTGGAAAGCGTGTGCTGATTGCCAATAAGGAACCGCTGGTGATGATGGGTCAGGTCTTCATCGAGGAGGCAAAAAAGTCAGGCGCTGTACTGCTGCCGATTGATAGTGAGCACAATGCAATTTTTCAGTGCCTGCCGGCTGCGGTTCAAAATGCTACCGCTACACCGGCAGATCACACCCTGGCTGAATTTGGTGTGCGTCGTATTCTTTTGACCGGTTCCGGTGGGCCGTTCCTCAATATGGACCGGGATGAGTTTTCTGCTGTGACGCCTGAACAGGCCTGCGCCCATCCGAACTGGGTAATGGGAAAAAAGATTTCCGTTGATTCGGCGACGATGATGAACAAGGGGCTGGAACTGATTGAAGCCTGTGCCTTATTCTCAACCACTCCGGACATGATAGATATTGTTGTTCATCCCCAGAGCGTCATTCATTCCATGGTTGAATATGACGATGGGTCTATCCTTGCGCAACTGGGAAATCCCGATATGCGCACACCGATTGCTCATGCCCTGGTCTGGCCTGAACGTATCGATGCCGGTGTTGAGCGGCTGGATCTGATGAAGATGGCTGCTTTAGAGTTTACGTCTCCAGATGTGCTAAAATTTCCGTCACTGCGTCTGGCACGTCAGGCGGCTGAAACGGGCGGTACTTTACCTGCTATATTAAATGCCGCAAATGAAGTCGGCGTGCAGTCATTTCTTGATGGAGATCTACGCTTTGACCAGATTATCCAGTTGGTAGAGGAAACTATGCTTGCGGTAGAATTTGAAGCAGACCAGGGTCTGGAGTGTGTCCTGGCTGCGGACAGCAGGGCACGGGATTTTGCTCACATCAGAGTTAATCAATTTTAAATAAACATCACCTGGATTTTTATAAATAATTCAATATGTTACAGTTTATATATAGTATTATCGGTTTTGTTATTGCCCTGGGCATCCTGGTTGCGATACACGAATTTGGGCACTTCTGGGTGGCGCGCAAGCTTGGCGTTAAAGTATTGAAGTTTTCGGTGGGTTTTGGCAAGGCTATCTGGTCGCGTACCGCAAGTGATGGCACGGTCTATGCGCTGGGGGCTATCCCTCTTGGCGGTTATGTAAAAATGCTGGACGAGGGCGAAGGCGACGTTGCTGAGGAAGATTTGCCACGCGCTTTTAACCGCCAGCCCCTGTGGAAGCGCAGCCTGGTAGTGCTGGCGGGGCCGATGTTTAATTTTTTATTTGCCATTGCCGCTTACAGTCTTGTTTTTGCCGGCGGAGTGGAAGGGTTGACGCCTGTCGTCGGCAAGGTTGTTGAAGGGTCGGTGGCAGAAGCAGACGGTTTTCGTCAGGGCGATACATTACTTTCTGTAGATGGCAGAACCCTGAATTCCTGGCAGGAACAGCGTCTCTATCTGTTTAGCAAGGCGCTGGCACGTAAAACGGTCTATTACGATGTAAAAACAGAAGATGGACAACAAGTCCAGCGTGCCCTGAATCTGGCCAATGTGCCGATGTCGAAAATTGATGCCCGCCTGGTTGCTGGCGGCATAGGCTTGATTGGCTGGTTTCCGGAAGTGCCGGCAATTATCGATACGGTAGTCAGTGGCAAACCGGCAGCCAGTGTGGGTCTTCAGCAAGGTGATTTAATTACTGAAATCGATGGTGAAGCAGTGAATGGCTGGGGTGATGTGGTGAGATTGATTTCTGCCAGTCCGGGGAAAGCAGTCGCGCTTAGCTTTAGCCGTAACGGGTTAACTGAATCAATATTTATTACCCCTGAAGCGGCGATGGTAGGGGAGCAGAAAATTGGCCGCATAGGCATTAGCGTGCAGGCAATAGAAGTTCCCAAAGACAGGTTGGTCAATGTTAACTATGGTCTGATGGAGTCACTCTATCGAGGTACCGAGACCACCTGGATGATGTCGGTGCTAACATTGCGTATGCTGGCGAAAATGGTAACCCTGGAAATCTCCAGTAAAAATATCAGTGGCCCGATCACTATCGCACAATATGCAGGAAAATCAGCCCAGATTGGCTTTACCAGCTTTATCCTGTTTTTGGCTATTGTGAGTGTCAGTCTGGGTGTGCTGAATCTATTACCGATACCGGTACTGGACGGCGGGCATTTGCTCTATTACTTCATTGAAGCCATTACCAGGAAGCCTGTCTCTGAAAAAGTGATGATTATGGGCCAACAAGTTGGTATCCTGCTGCTCTTTTTATTAATGTCTCTCGCCGTGTATAACGATTTGGGGCGCCTCTTCAATTAATCAGTAAGTGACAATAAGAACCGGATAATGATAAAGACAAAGATATTTTACGCGAGTGTACTTGCCCTGTTTATGTGGTCAGTACAGGCCATTGCGTTAGAAGAGTTTGAAGTCACGGATATTCAGGTAACCGGTACGCAACGAATTTCAGCCGGTACGATTTTCAACTACCTGCCAATTAAGGTAGGTGATTTTGTTGATGACGATGAGGTCAATGAAGCCATAAAGGCTCTTTTCGATACCGGTTTTTTTCAGGATATCGAACTAAACAGGGAAGGTGGCGTACTTATTGTTGATGTAGTCGAGCGGCCAACTGTTGCCAGCGTGGAATTTTCCGGCAACAAGGAATTCGACACAGATGCATTGAAAAAAGGGATGCTGCAGGTCGGTTTTGGCGAAGGGCTGGTATTTAAAAAAGCTATTCTCGACAAAGTGGAACAGGAACTTCGTACCCAATATTACAGCAGTGGTAAATATTCTGTTGATATCAAAGCGACGGTAACGCCCCTGGAAAGAAACCGGGTAAAGATTAATGTTGATATCGATGAAGGAAAAACGGCAAAAGTTGGTGAAGTTGCCCTGGTCGGTAATAGCATTTTTTCTGATAAGAAGTTGTTAAAGAGTTTTAAAGTAAAACCCAAAACAGGCTGGCAAAAGCTTAATTTCCTGGGAAAAACTGATCAATATTCTAAACAAAAACTCGCCGGTGACCTGGAAACATTACGCAGTTATTACCAGGACAGGGGTTATCTGGACTTTAAAATCGACTCTACCCAGGTAGCTATCAGCGAAAATAAGAAAAAAATCTTTATCACCATTAATCTGACTGAAGGCAAGGTCTACACCGTCGATAAGGTCAGCCTGCGTGGTAAGTTTGTTGTCCCGGAAGAGGATTTAAAACAACAGGTCACTATCTTTACCGGTGATATTTTTTCCCGCAAACAGGTTGAACAGACCAGTAAAGCAATCAGTGATCGTCTGGCTGAATCGGGTTATACCTTCGCCAATGTTAACGCCATACCTGACATAGATAAGGAAAATCGTACTGTTTCGTTTGTTTTTGCCATCGACCCGTCTAAAAGAGTGTATGTACGGCGGATAAATATATCTGGCAATACGACTACCCGGGATGAGGTCATTCGACGTGAGATGAGGCAGATTGAGGGCGGCTGGTTATCAACAAAAAATGTCAGGCGATCAAAAGTCCGTCTGGCCAGGCTGAGCTTTTTTGAAGATGTCAATATTGAGACGCCAGCAGTGCCGGGCACTGAAGACCAGGTTGATGTCAATGTGCATGTGAAGGAACAGCAGACTGGCAGCATGCAGTTTGGTCTCGGTTTTTCCGAGTCAGATGGTGTTCTGATACAGGCCAGCATAAATCAGAAAAATTTATTTGGCTCTGGTAAAGAGCTGGATTTCAGTATTGATACATCCAGAATATCCAAAGCGGCGAGAATACGCTATTTTAATCCCTACTACACGGTAAACGGGGTCAGCCGGGGCTTTTATCTGACCTGGACTGATATTGATGCTGCTGAAGCGGATTTATCCCGTTACATTAATGAAACCATCAGTTTGGGTGTAAATTATCGTATACCGCTGTCAGAGCATAATAATTTCAGCTTCAGTTTTGGCCCTGATCGCAGCAAACTGTCAAATACTGATGGCACACCGGATGAAATTAGAGCATACATCGCACTGCATCCTGATGACTGGTATTTGAAGACGACGGCCAGCTGGAGTCATGACACCCGGGACAGTATTCTTTATCCAACTAGTGGTTTTAATTTCCGCTTGCTTGGTGAAACATCCATTCCGGGCAGCCAGGTGGATTACTATAAAACCGGCTTGAACCTTTCCTGGCATTTACCGACTATCAGTGAAGTGGTGCTGAAATTTAGTGGTGATCTGGGTTATGGCGATTCCTACGGCGACACAGTTATCTTCCCATTCTACAAAAATTACTATGCTGGCGGCAGTAGTTCTGTCAGGGGTTATACGGCCAGATCTTTAGGCCCACGTGATAGTAACAACGACCCATTTGGTGGTAGTAAGAGGGTAGTTGGTGGTATTGATGTACTTATCCCATTCCCGGGAAGTGAAAAAAAGGACAAACGGCTGTCATTATTTGTTGATGGCGGCATGGTATTCGGACAGAATGAAGACATTGATTTTAATGCTTTACGCTACTCCTATGGTGTTGGCCTGTTCTGGTACTCACCAGTTGGTCCGCTTGCTCTCAGTTATGCATTGCCAATTAATGATGAAGAAGGTGATGATCTGGAGAAATTTCAGTTCACAATTGGTAGGGGATTCAATTAAACTATCAACCTGAATCAGTACTTTTATAGAGAAATGAAAAAAATGCTTAAAAATATTAAAGTTGTGACAATGCTGGCCCTGGCGCTGACCTTATTCTCAGGCGCTACGTTTGCGCAAATGAAGGTTGGCTTTGTCAATCTAGGCAAGGTGATTGAGAAGGCTCCTCAGGGTGAGGCTGCTGCAAAGAAAATTGAAGCAGAATTTAGCCCCCGAAGCAATTCTTTACGCAAAAAGCAAAAGAAAATCCAGGGTATGGAAGCTGATCTTGAAAAGAATGCTCTGGTAATGAAAGCGTCAGAGCTGTCTAAAAAAGAAGCAGAAATCATCAAGCTCAAACGCAGCCTCAAGCGCGAAGCGGATGAATTCAATGAAGATATCAACCTGCGTCGGAATGAAAAGTTAAAAGTATTGCAAAAGGTCGTACGTGAAGCCGTAAATGAAGTCGGTAAAGAAAATAAAT
>DAOVWW010000170.1 GCA_030636465.1 Gammaproteobacteria bacterium | reverse complement strand
GTTATTGTGTCTTAGCCTGCCATAAGCTGATAAAATTCTATCTTGCAGTTAACAAAATCTTTTCTAACAATAAATATTGGCGTCGGGGTTACAAAAACCCTCTGTTGATGTAGCTGAATCTCCTAATATCATGAAAAAACTCCTCAAGTACACCGCTTATGCTTTCGCTGGACTAGTCACTTTACTACTGGTAACGGTGCTTATTCTGGCGCTCATTCCTGATGCAAAATATAAGGACTGGATCACCTCTGCAACCAAATCAGCAACCGGGCGTGATTTTTCTATCGAAAACCTGGAATTGGGTTTCGGTAAAACCTTGCGTATCAGAGTAGATAACGTGCGTTTGGCCAATGCCGAATGGGCTAAAGAGCCTGATATGCTGCAGATTAAGCATGTGGAGGCTGATATTGGCCTATTAGCACTGCTCGCAGGAAAAGCAGATATCCGTGCCGTGGTAGAACAGGTTGATATGCAAGCTGAAAAGAATGCTGAAGGCGTAAGCAACTGGGCAATGGGTTCGGAAGATGATGTTGAGGAAGCTGACGAGGTGGGTGAGGATGATAGCGAATTTTCTGGATTGCCGCTGCATCCAATCATTCGTGAAATCCGTATAGATGATTTAAAATTAACTAGAGTAATGGAAGCAGGAGCGCCTGCAAAAATCACCCATCTCAAGCAATTACTGATCGAAACACCTGAAAAAGATACCACGATTTCACTGACAGCCAATGCAAATGGTCACCCCGTTGAAATATCCGGCAATCTGGGGGATATGAATAAATTCCTGAATGAATCTAGCGAACCGGTCACTTTAAAAGCTGATATTGATGGCAATATACTCAACATTGCTGGTGAGTGGGGCCCCTTATTTCCCAAGCAGGTAATGCAAGTAAATGTAGACCTGAAGATTCCCGCCACCGTCGGCCTGGCTGAAGCCGTTGGCCTGGAAATCGATGAATTCGAAGATATCATCATTACCGGGAAAATAGTCGGTGACGGAAACACGCTAGCTCTCAACCCATTTGAGATAAATCTGGATGACCCTACAGCGATACTGAGGATAAAAGGATCGATCGCCGACCTCACAAGTATGGAAGGTATTAGTATCAGCACGGACGCCAACACAGCATCAGTGGGTACACTTTTGCAGCAACTTAAGATAGAACTGCCCGTTCCATTACCGCCTGAAATTAGTATAAGTGCAGAAATAAGTGGCGGGCTGAAAGAGCTGGCCCTAAGTGAACTTGTCATTGAGGCCAGAGACGAGGGCCTCGATCTTAAAGTCACAGCGTCCATTGGAGACCTGCTAAATGCGAGAAAGATTACAGGTAAGCTTACTGGCACTATCGACACACTTTCCAGACTATCAAAATATGCAAAACTGGATCTTCCATCGCTGGGTAAACTTCAAATCTCTGGCGACCTGGCTTCTGATGACAAAGCTCTGCAACTAAATAATTTGGACATCAAACTCGATTCAGAAAATATAAACTTTGATGTTACCGGCCAGGTCGCTGACCTGCTTACAGTCAGTGGTATCGATGCTTTGGTGAAGGCTGACATTCAATCGTTTACTAAACTAAATATCACTGAATTACAGGCACTCTTCAAGCAGCTTGGTACTGAACTTCCTGTGGAAATGTTGCCACAGAGCCTCAAACTGAGCTCAGCTATTCAGGGAAGTCTTGAACAGTTGTCGCTGGTCGACATTCAGGGTGAAATCCTCGACGAAGGTGTGAAGGTAGGACTAAGCGGTATGGTTGGTAATGTGCTGACACCTTCAGGTGTCGATATCAAACTATCGCTCGATAGCAACAGCATCGCTGCTTTATCCAAATACGCAGGCAGTGAGCTTCCAGACACCGATCCTCTTAAAGTTCTGCTCACCCTGACAGAAGACGATGCTAAACATCCTAATCTCACTGTGCATGCTGAAACTGGAGGTGCAAACGTTGATATTAACGGGGTGCTCGAGAGCCTGGCGATGCCGGAACAATTAGAACTGGGTGTATCGATTAAGGCAGCAAGTCTGAGCGCTTTTAATAAGCTTGCTCAGAAAGAATTGCCCGAAGGTGGCCCTGTGGACATCAGTACAAAGCTAAAACTACAACTCAAGAAAAAGAACTTTGCTGTAAACGATCTAAAACTGCAGATCAAAAATGAATCAGCCTCAGGTAACCTGGTCCTGCAGCTGCCAGAAAATGACAAATCGCCTACTGTCATCAATGGCAATCTTAATATTGCTTACATGGATTTGAACTTCCTGTTGCCTGAAGAGGATGAAGAGCCTACTGAAGGAGAGACTCCGCCTGTCACAGAAACTGAGCTAAAACCAGGAACTGAAGCAAAAACCGAAGCCGCTAAGTCTGCAACTGCCAGCACCGAACCCGAAGTGAATACAGGTCGACTGTTTTCCAGCGAACCCAACCTTGGCAAAAGACTGCACGATTATGAAATCGATCTAAACGTGACTGCCAATAAAATCAAGTTCGGCAAGGCCAATATGAATGATGTAGAGCTTGTGGTCACACTTAAAGATGGTGTGTTCAATGCAGATCCGATAAAAGGCACTGGTGGTGCTGGTAACATCAATGGCTTTATCCGTATCGATGGAAACAAAGAGATGCCGGAACTGAAAGTAGACCTGAGTTTACTTCAAATACCAACGCCTAATCTTGGTGGTAAGCTTGATTTCGATGTTGATCTCACAGGTAAGGGTAAATCAGTTGCCGAATTGATGGGGAGTCTGGATGGTCAAATTCTGCTAGTGATGCGTGACGGTAGAATCGAAGGCAAGATAGTTAAAAAACTAGGCGCTGGGATGCTCTCATTTTCCAAGGAAAAAAATTATACAACGCTGGAATGCGGCATCATACGTGTTGATATAAAAGATGGTATTGCTGATTTTGAAAAGAACCTGGCGGCTCAACTTACCGAAGTCACCTGGAGGGGCGGGGGTACTGTCGATTTGAAAACTGAAAAACTTGATGCCGGAATAACACCCAAACCCCGGAAAGGTATTCCCATCAGCGTTACGGGTTATCTTTCAGGGCTGATACATGTTGGCGGGACACTTAAGAACCCTAAAGTTCAGCTTGACCCCAAGGATGTCGCGGTCAAATACGCCAAATACTCCGCCCATGTCGCGACTGGCGGACTCACGCTTATCGCTGAAAAGATCAAGGATAAAATCCAGGCAAATCAGGACATCTGCGCGAAAATCCTGGATGGGACAGTATTTGAACGTGAGGACAAAGAAAAAGCGAAGGAAAAGGAAAAAGCGGAGAAAGAGGCTAAAAAGAACAAATAGACAGTAGACAGACTTACTCAAATAGTCAAAGTACCGGCGACATTAGCCTGCTGAAACGCACCGCAAACTTAAACCAGTACGGTTTTCTGCCATAATCACCGGCCTGCATCTGCCTTGAGCTGGCGAAGCCAGATTCAAACATCTGTTCGACCTGTTGGTTAAACTTCATATCGGCAATTAGAGCTGTAATCTCAAAATTAAGCCGGAAAGATCGATTGTCGAAGTTGGCTGTACCAATAGATGACAGTCCCTCATCTACCAGCAATACCTTTTCGTGGGTAAAACCGTCCTGGTAGCGGTAGAACTGGATGCCACATTCTGACAGTTCATCAAAATAATCATAAGCGGCAAAATACATCAACTTGTTGTCTGGCATTTCTGGAATGATAATCCTGACATCAACGCCTCTTAATCTAGCTAATGTCAGAGCCGACATAATGGCCTCATCGGGTACAAAATAGGGGCTGGAGATCCAGATTCTTTTTTTTGCGGAATTGATGATATGGACAAACATCAGTAGAGCCGTCTCGAATTCATCAGCGGGCCCGGTTGGCAGGATTAATACGGATGTATCGCCATGAGGGCTGGCTGTTGGGGTCCATGCTAATTCAGGCTCATCGTCTGTGGCCCAGCGGTAGTCTTCCATGAAGGACATCTGGGCTGCCAAAGCAGCTGGACCTTCAATTTTGACATGCGTATCACGCCATTTACCGATTAGCGGATCCTTACCAAGATATTCATCGCCGACATTATGGCCACCTATCCAGGTTGTTTTACCGTCGACCACAACTATCTTGCGATGATTGCGAAAGTTGAGCTGAAAACGGTTACGTTTGCCTTTGCGTGTATTGAAAGGCGAAACACAAATACCGGCTTTTTTAAGTTCACTCACATAGGTATCAGGCAGCCCCATTGAACCCAGTTCATCATAGAGGAAATACACCTGTACGCCCTCACTGGCTTTTATCGATAATGCTGATTTGAGTTTATTTCCCAGTTCATCAGCATGAACAATATAAAACTGCACAAGAATATAATTTTCTGCTTTTTCTATTCCGCTAAAAATAGAATCAAATGTTGCCTGACCATCAATCAGTAATTCGCAGTGATTACCATTCATCAAGGGCATCAGGGCCAGTCTTTCTGCAGCGCGTGTTTCCGGATGTGTATCGCCGTAATTTGAGATGAAGGGGGCGTAAGCTTCCTTCAGCTCATCGGGTATTAATCCTTTCAGCTTAGCAGCAGCCTGGCGAGCGACAACGTAACCTTCGAATTTTCGACGTCCAAATATCCAGTAGGCGGGCACAGCAAAATAGGGGAGTGTAATCAAGGACAGTGCC
>DAOVWW010000312.1 GCA_030636465.1 Gammaproteobacteria bacterium | reverse complement strand
GGGTTTAATAAAACTGGTGTTATGGATCTTCTACACGGGAGCCAAATACTTAGGCCTCAGGGTAGGCTACGGTTTTGCATTTCCGTGATATTTTATTGTTTTGATAGAAAAGCTGTTTACAGGTGAATATGAGTGTTTTAAAGGACTTTAACCATCCCTACTGTAGACCAGACTGTAGACCACGCATACACATAAACAAAAAAACCCGCCTGAAATCAGCGGGTTAGATATATGTAATGGCGGAGAGGCAGGGATTCGAACCCTGGATAGGCTACAAACCTATGCCGGTTTTCAAGACCGGTGCATTCGACCACTCTGCCACCTCTCCGTAGAGCGCGAGATTTTGCCTGATCTGCCTGCAGGAAACAAGATGTACGAGCACTAGACTGCTAAATTCAGGAGAAATTTGTACCCTTTGCTAGTGATTTTGCGCCAATATGGGTGTAATCAATGAATAAGTGGCTAATTTACCCCTTTCTTTTTACTAAATATTCTTGATATCGTGGAACTGCACCCGCATTTAGTTATCTGATAGAATGACTTTACGTAATACCTCACTGTAATACTACGGAGAAAATGATGAACCCGAATTATGCTGCTGTTTCCCAACCGCGCCTGAGCGCCCTGGAAGCAAATAAAGTACTTAAGAATACATACCTGCTACTGTCATCAACACTAGCCTTTAGTGCTGTGATGGCAATGGTATCCATGGCAATGAATATGCCTCCCATGGTTTACATGGGCTCAATAATTGTCTCAATGGTCCTGGGCATGTTTGTACTGCCTAAAACTGCTAATTCTTCAGCCGGTGTTGGTGTTATTTTCCTTATCACCGGTCTGCTTGGTTTTGGTCTTGGCTCCATCCTTAGTATCTATATGGCTATGCCCAATGGTCCACAGATAGTTGCCACGGCTCTTGGCGGAACAGGTATTATCTTTCTGGGCCTGTCTGGATATGCACTAACAAGTAAAAAAGATTTCAGCTTCCTCGGTGGCTTTCTGTTTGCCGGTATGATGGTTGTTGTCCTGGCCATCATTGCCAGTATCTTTATTCAGATCCCTGCACTGTCTCTGGCCATTTCATCTGCGGTCATTATGATCATGTCTGGCTTCATTCTTTTTGATACCAGTCGTATCATCAACGGTGGTGAAACCAACTACATCATGGCGACCTACGGTATCTTTTTGAGTATTTTCAACATTTTTATCAGCCTGTTGAACATCCTCGGTATTATGGGCGACGATTAAACCTGCTTTTTTATTGCATAAAAACCCCGGCTAGTCCGGGGTTTTTAATTTAAGGGTGCCCTTTAAGGAATACAATAATGGGAATGTTTCTAAATATTACGCTAGCCATCGTATTAATTATGATGCTCTGGCGCATCTGGCCTGCCGCCAAACACTGGATGGAAAACGGCCCTAAAGGCACGAACAACGACTGGATGACCTTTGTGCTGATAATAGCGGCAATAGTTGGTTTTGTTGCACTGATGGTGATGTCAGTCAGAAATTAGGAGAAACCCTGGCAGCCAGCCAAGCAAAAAAAGTTAACGCCATGTATTAAATATCATGCACTCTCATACTCATCGACTACTTCTTTAGCATTTTCATAATCGTCCTCAACAACACTGACTGTGATCAAACCCATCATTGGCAGCTCTCCAATACCACCTTGTAAATACTCGCCATTTACCATGGCTGATATCCCCTGCTGTTCTAGCAGACCTTTCACAATATGGGCGTCGACCGCATTCTGGGCTGAATAAATTTTTATCATATTCTGATCATTTGGCAATTACAGTACGTGCCGTTAAGATTATACTAACTACACATAAAATATAATCTTTCATTGAAATGAAAGGATGACACGAATGAACGGTAACAATCCCCTCAAAGCAGTCCAGAACCTTGGTCAAAGCATCTGGCTGGACGACATTCACCGAGGCATGCTTAATAATGGTGATTTTCAGGGGTACATAGACAATGATGGCATTTCAGGTGTTACATCCAACCCGGCAATCCTGAAAAAAGCGATCCTTGATCATGATGATTACGATACCGCTATAACTTTACTTGCAGATAAAAAAACTGATGCGAGAACGGCTTATGAGCAACTCGTCATTGCTGATCTGCAACAGGCTGCAGATCTTCTACGCCCGCAATATGAAAGTAGTCAGGCCAGAGACGGTTATGTCAGCATGGAGGTCTCTCCGCATTATGCCCATGACACTGAACTAACTATTACTGCTGCTCGGCGATTGTGGAAAATGCTAAACCGGCCGAATGTGATGATAAAGGTACCTACCACCGTCGCAGGCCTGGACGCTATCCGGACTTTAACCGCCGAAGGTATCAACATAAATGCCACCCTGCTGTTTTCAATTTCCCGTTACCAGTTGGTTGCTGAAGCCTATCTTGCGGGGTTAACTGAACGCCATAATAGAGGACTACCGATCAAGAACATCGCCTCGGTAGCCAGTTTTTTCCTTAGTCGTATTGATGTAAAAGTTGATAAAACACTCTCTTCTCTGGGAGCTGAAGCTGAACTTCGAGGGCAAGTTGCAATTGCTTCTTCACGCCTGGCCTACCAGGTGTATAAACAACAGTTTTCAGGTCGCGAATGGTTAAAACTTGTAGATGCAGGCGCTCAGTCTCAGCGGCTTTTATGGGCAAGTACCAGCACCAAGGATCCTTCATATAATGATGTCATGTATGTCGAAGCCCTGATTGGCGCTGACACGGTGAATACTTTACCGTTAAAGACTTTGAATGCCTTCCGTGATCATGGACAAGCTGCGCTACGGCTAGAAAATGAGCTTGAAGAATCAGCAGTCCTGTTTAAACAAATCGCAGATCTGGGTATAAATATGGAAGACATCGCGCAACAACTGGAAGATGAAGG
>DAOVWW010000279.1 GCA_030636465.1 Gammaproteobacteria bacterium | reverse complement strand
GCTATTTTCGTCTCTGTTTGAACGCCAGCGAGTGGGTTACAAGGGACAGCATACAGAGTTTGTAGATTGTCCTGATAAATATAAACCAGTACACAGTGAGATATCGCGTAATGGTGAGCATTTAAGATATTTTGTGGGCTATGCCAACGAGCGTTATGTTTTTGGCAGCTGTGATGAAGAGAGCTCTAAAAACTATGCCGTTAATGCCTTTCTCTACTGTTCATCATCTGAGCGTTTGCTGGATATACGCTATTTTATTTCTGTCTCACCAACATCATCGGTGCAGCCTTTTATCGATAAACTTTCCTGCAGTAACCTGAAGTAAGATGGCCGGCACGTTCTTGATAGGACTTTAGTGCTCCTGCCCTGCAGACATGCCGGATTAGGCCGCCTCTTCAGCATCCAGGCGACCGCGACGTCCCAGGTAGGTATAGAAGAAAGCGTGGGCTATAAATGCGAGCGCGGGAGCTATCGAAGCGCGAGGATCATAGACCAGTAATATGCCTGCTGCGATGGCTACATTTTTCATCCCAAGACTGATGGCCATGGCTTCTGCTACCTGCTTGTTAAAGTGCTTCATGAGAAAATACCGGGCAGTGAAATAAACACCAAAGTCCTGGATGAATACCAGTGCTAGCAGTATAAAAATTTCCCTGGTGTCGAGGTAACTGAAGCCTATTTGACCAGCGGCGGTTCCAAATAACGAAAAAATTAGAACAGACAGTGATGTTATATTAATTGTTGCATCATACTTCACAATGCGCGAACAGAGTCCCGGTAGGAAACGCGTCACAGCATAACTTAACAGCATGGGCAGGACTGTCAGGATAATCATGTAGCGTGCAAGTGGAACAATATTGATTGACAGTGATGAGGAAAAAAATAAATACAGCAGGGCTGGTACAACAACAGGGCAGAGTACCATTGAGAAAAGTACCAGCAGATATGCGATTTCAGCATCGGCTCCCTGTAAACGACTGAAATGAGGCGCTACCAGGGCCACGGGACATAATGATGCAAATACAAGACCGTAAATGTATTGCTGGTCGGAAACCAGCAAAATGGCCAACAGCCATGTTACTAGAGGAAAAAAGATAAAAAGTAAGAGCAGCCCTGTCGAAATCTGCCTGGTTCGGCCTGTGGTATTGCGGAATTTTTTCCAGTCCATTCCAAGGCCTGCATTGAACATCAGGATAAATAAAAATACTATACCGTATGGTGATAACTCTATTGCTGTATAGGGGAAAATCAGACCCAGGGATATGGCGATAAGAATTGGGATTCCGAAGTATCTATCCATGGCGGCCTGTTATCTTTTATTATGAGTAAATAAGTGAAAATTATTTCTACAGTCTAACGCGAAATACTCATGTGATCTATTAAGAACAATATTGACTATGAAGAACATTATATCTCAGCACTACCTGGTGGTTTTACTATTAATTGCAGTCATCACTGCGTCTTTCACGTACTTCAGTAGGAATGAAGACGAACACGCTAGTCCGGCAGCAAGAATAAAAGGCGAGAAGTCTGTCAGCAAGCTTAAATTATACTGGTTTATCCCGGATGGTTTTCGTGCAGATCCCGATGTATTCAAGCTTTTTGAGTGGGCCAGACAGGGAGAGCTGCCGAATATCAAACGTTTGATGGACAGCGGTTCCTACGGTTATTCAATACCTGTATTTCCCGGCCATACACCGAGCAATTTTGCCACTTTATCGACAGGCACATACCCGGATACACATGGAATTGTAGATGGGCCTATCCGCTTACCCGGTTACCCTTTACAGGTTGTGGCACGCAATGGTTTCAGTTCACATGCCAAGCGCGTACCACCCATCTGGTATACCTTGGAGAAATATGGAGAAAAGGTGAGTTTACTCTCTGTGCCTGGATCAACACCACCGGAGCTTTCAAAGGGGATAACCATCAGAGGCCGTTGGGGCGGCTGGGGGATGGACTTCCCGGCTGTTAATTTCAATTCGACAGGTGCGTTAAAGGTCAGGCGACAGCAGGGTCTTGAGAACAGGTTATTTGAGCATGGTGCCAGCCTGACGAGTTATATAGATCCTGTGGTAGCCAGTGGCTGGCAGATAAAAGTAAAGTCATCTTCCCGTCCATTTGAAATCGTAATGGAGAACTGGGGAGTGAAAACATACGGGCTGATATATGACAGTTCAGATGATAATAAAATAAATTATGACAGGATATTAATGTCACTGGATAAGGTGACACCCTGGGTTGATATAGCGGTTGGAGAAAGCAGTCCATGGTTGCCAGTGACACTGCGTTATCAGACAGGAAATGATTACAATTACTACACACCCAAGAAGGGGAAATGGGAGCTGAAGATGTCTGAAGTTGACGTTTCTTCGCAGTTGCGGATCAAGGCCATTCGTCTTAAAGACAGGAAAAACTTCAGAATACGTTTTTATTATAATAATTTAAACCGCTATACCAGCAAGCCGTCTTATATCGCAGAGTTGTTACAGTCTGCCGCTGGTCCCATGGTTGATTTTCCTGATAATTATCCCCCGCAGCTGATCTATTATCCCGAAGATAAACCGGCCTTCATGGAAGAGGCAAGGATGAGTCTGCAATGGCATAGAAAAGCCGCCGGGTATCTTGCAGGAGAGCTGGACAGTACAGTGCTGATACATGATATCTATACTCCCAACCAGTTTCTTACCAGCCGCTGGTGGCTGAGATATCTTGACCCCGTGAGTGCATCCTATAATGATATTTCTGAGGTAGAAAGGGAAAAGCTGTGGAAGGAAACCATGGAGATTTATTCAGGGATAGACAAAATCATCGGTGAAGTAATGGATCACACGGACGAGAATGCTTACATCGTGCTCAGTTCTGATCATGGAGTCATCCCCCTGGATACTCGTGTGAATTTGAATAATTATTTCGCCAGCAAAGGATTATTGCAGTATACGATCAATCCTGAAACCGGCTACCATTCCATTGACTGGGAGAATACCCAGGTCGCATTTCTGAAAATGTATCATGTTTATATCAATCCGGACGGCCTGGGTGGCAATTATCACAGGACTGATGGAGTAGCATACGAAGCACTAAGAGAGAGGGTTATAGGCTTGCTGAATGACCTCAAAGATAAAGATGGAAACATACCATTGGCCAGGGTTGTTAAATGGGAAGATGCTGGAGGCCTTGGATTGCAGACTGAAGGTGTGGGTGACCTGGTGATTGCGAATCAGCCTGGGTATTCATGGAGTGAAAAACTCAATGTAGAGGCTGAAATATTTGAGACATCCATCAGCTCGGGTTACAAACAGGGCATCATGCCTGATG
>DAOVWW010000246.1 GCA_030636465.1 Gammaproteobacteria bacterium | reverse complement strand
CTGTTCAATCGCAGCCGAAATCATATGACGCAGAAACGATTCACCGGCATAAGAACGTGCACCTGCAGAACCCTGCATGATGACGGGTGAGTCGACAGCATCTGCTGCCTGCATAATGGCATGAACCTGTTCCATATTGTTTACATTGAAAGCAGGCATGCCGAAATCATTTTCTGCCGCATAATCCAGCAACTGTCGCAGTGAAATAAGAGCCATGTGTATCTCCTTTTTAAGTGTCTAGTGTTGTTAAGTTAAAGTTTATCAACACCCCATGTTGCGGGATGCTGTAACTGGTTATTTAATCTACCTGTTGATCTGCATGACCAACATGCAGAATTTTCATTGCATTGGTACCACCCTGCTTACCAACGAGGTCTCCTTTGGAAATAATAACAACATCTCCATCTTCTACAGCCCCACGTTTTTTGAGGATATCCAAAACCTCTGAGTTCACTACTGCATGCGAGGTGCTGTCAGTCTTGAACATTATCGGTTCTACACCTCGGTACAATGAGGCCTGGCACAATGTCCTGCACTCGCTGGACATTGCATAGATAGGCAAACCCGAACTAATACGTGACATCCACAAAGCCGTTGCACCCGATTCTGTCATCGCAATAATAGCGCGGACATTCAGCCTGTTGGCTGTATACATACAAGCCTTGGCAATCGCCTCATCAATGCGTTCGAAACTTTCATCATTACGTGATTCTCTGACAATCGAACTGCGATGTTTTTCCGCACCACGACAAATCCTGTCCATTGCTTTAATAGCCTTGACGGGATATTTTCCAATCGCTGTTTCAGCTGAAAGCATGACAGCATCGGTACCATCTAACACTGAGTTTGCCACATCAGTAACTTCTGCACGTGTCGGCATCTGCTTATTGATCATAGATTCCAGCATCTGCGTTGCAGTAATTACGAGGCGATCATTATCACGTGCCTGCTTAATTATCATTTTCTGCATTGCCGTAATTTCAGCATCACCAATCTCAACACCAAGATCACCACGTGCAACCATCAGTACATCAGAAGCAAGTGTTATTTCTTCAATTAGGTCAAGGGCTTCAGCACGTTCAATCTTAGAGACGATCCATGCATCGCTGCCGGCTTCATTTAATAAACGCCGCGCTTCATGCACATCTTCAGCATTTCGTACAAAAGATACTGCCAGGTAGTCAGCTTCAATTTCTGCTGCCAGCTTGATGTCCTGCTTATCTTTCTCAGTCAGTGCACCGGCCGACAAGCCACCACCCTGGCGGTTAACACCTTTGTTATTACTCAGTTTGCCGCCAATTTCAACAATACAGTTTATTTTACTGCCTGAAATGTTGTCGACGTTCAGCGCGATCATGCCATCATCTAACAGCAAAACATCACCCGCGCTGACATCTTCGGCTAGTGCTTTGTAAGTGAGACCTACAACATTTTCATCACCATCATTGGTACCCAGTTCAGCATCTAGAGTGAAAGGCTTTCCTTTCTTCAGCCTTACAAAATCATCCTTAAATCGTTCAATACGTATCTTCGGACCCTGTAAGTCAGCAAGGATGCCGACAAAACGTCCAACTTTCTTCGACACTTCACGGATGCTTTTAGCGCGTTCTTTATGCGCTTCCGGGCTGCCATGTGAGAAATTTACTCGAACGACATCAACACCTGCTCGAAAAAGTTTTTCGAGCATTTCCGGGCTTTCAGTTGCAGGGCCAATTGTGGCTACTATCTTCGTACGCCGAGGTTCTGTCATATTTTCAGTGATTCCTGTGTTGTCGTGTATCTATAATCTAATCAGTCTTGTGTACTTATTTATCTTCCAGCATCGCAACGGCAGGTAGTTTTTTACCTTCCAGGAATTCCAGGAATGCACCACCACCCGTTGAGATATAAGAAACTTTGTCGGAAATACCGTACTTATCCACGGCGGCCAGTGTATCTCCACCACCAGCGATCGAAAACCCGTTTGAGTCAGCAATCGCCAGACCTAATGTTTTAGTACCTTCACCGAACTGGTCAAATTCAAAAACGCCTACCGGGCCGTTCCATACGATAGTTCCTGCTTCTTTCATCATGGCAGCAAATTTAGCAGCAGTTTCTGGGCCGATATCAAAAATCATATCGTCGTCTTCTACATCTTCTACCTTTTTAACGACAGCTTCGGCAGATTCTGAAAACTCCTTGCCGCAGACTACGTCAGTCGGAACCGGTATCTCATTACCTTTAGCTTTAGCGGCTTCCATCAGACGTTTTGCTTCAGGGATCAGGTCTTCTTCATACAGTGATTTACCGACATTGAAACCACAGGCTGCAATGAAGGTATTGGCTATGCCACCACCTGGAATCAACTGATCAACAACACCTGAGAGTGAATCCAGCACGGTTAGTTTTGTAGAAACCTTGGAACCACCGACGATCGCGGCCATTGGGCGAGCGGGGTTACCCAGAGCTTTACCCAGAGCATCCAGCTCACCTGCCAGTAATGGTCCGGCACAGGCAACAGGGGCAAATACACCTGCACCATAGGTTGATGCCTGCGCTCGATGAGCGGTTCCAAATGCATCCATGACATAGATGTCACACAAATCAGCATATTGTTTTGCCAGTGCATCATCATTGCTCTTCTCGCCAACATTAAAACGGACGTTTTCCAGTAGCACCACATCACCGTCAGCCAGTTCCGGGGCATTATCCAGGTAATCTGTTACCAGACGAACTTCCTTGCCTAGCAGTGTAGAAAGATGGTCTGCCACCGGCTGCAAAGAGAATTCAGCCGATGGCTCGCCTTCAGTCGGACGACCAAGATGCGACATCAGCATTACGCGGGCTCCGGCTTTAATGCAGTGTTCAATAGTAGGAAGCGATGCACGAATACGTTTATCGGAGGTGACCTTGCCATCTTTGATCGGTACATTCAGATCCTGACGAATCAGCAGACGCTTTCCAGCCAGGCCAAGATCAGTCATATTAGTTACAGACATTTGGAACTCCTTAAATAAAAATTATATGCAAAACATGGAAATGCTTGGCATATAACTCTCTGTTAAAAAATCAACCAGCCCAGACATCTGGGCTGGTAAAATTCTTTTACTTACTATGCAGAGACGTGCTGTACGAAACGCAGCATATTACAGGTATAGCCATATTCATTGTCATACCAGGAAACCACTTTGACGAAAGTGCCATCAAGAGCAATACCGGCTTCTGAATCAAAGATAGATGAAGCGGTGTAACCACGGAAATCCGTAGAAACTACTTTTTCGTCTGTGTAAGCCAGAGTGCCTTTCATAGAGCCTTCTGATGCAGTCTTCATTGCGGCGCAGATGTCTTCATAAGAGGCATCTTTTTCCAGCTCAACAGTTAAATCAACAACAGAAACATCTGAAGTTGGTACGCGGAAAGCCATACCTGTCAGTTTGCCATTCAGCTCTGGCAGTACTACGCCTACAGCTTTAGCTGCACCAGTTGAAGAAGGAATGATGTTTTCCAGGATACCGCGACCACCGCGCCAGTCTTTCATAGAAGGACCATCGACAGTTTTCTGAGTTGCTGTGGCAGCGTGAACGGTAGTCATCAGGCCACGTTTCAGACCCCAGTTATCATTCAATACTTTTGCAATTGGTGCCAGG
>DAOVWW010000004.1 GCA_030636465.1 Gammaproteobacteria bacterium | reverse complement strand
TCATTCACATCGCTGACGGTGATAACAAATGCTCCACCCTCCATGCCCAGCCCCTGCATTCTAGCCGTGACTTCTTCAGAAAGTCTGGCTGCTGTCTGTGTTCGTTGTCTGGAGACCTTCTCAGACTGTTTTTTATAACTCTGCAGTAAAGATACAATTTCCTGCTCAAGTTCTATGACACGTATTTCACTTCGTTCAAGGTCATCTAGCTGCTTTTTAAGGCTTTCCAGCTGAGCAGGTAGCTCTGAGGGGTTGACCCGGTGTTTACGCGCCAGGTCATGAATGCTGCCCATGCGTTGATTCACCCATTCCAGCCGTTGTGGGTTGGTATCCATCTGTTCGATATAGTGCTTAAGCTGTCCAATTGCCTCGTCTACCTGAATACTGGCAGTGAGCAGTATCTGTCTGATTTCAGATAAAGTTGGGTCAAAACGCTCCAGTTGCTGCAGTTTGTTGATGGCCTGATTTAGATATTGCTCTACACCACTGTCCCGGTCATTACTTAACTCATGCAGGTTTTCATTGATACCGCTAATCAGGTCACTGGCATTTGCCAGGCGTCGGTGTTCTTCCTCCAGGCTAGCGACCTCATTTTCTTCCAGTGCCAGCTGCTCTAGCTCATTGACCTGGTAGCGTAATAATTCCAGCTGGTCTTCGCCTTTGTTTTCCATGTTGCGCAGCTTATCCAGTTGCTGCTGACAATCTCGTAGACTATCGTAACGCTTGGCGAGGAGGTCTACATCGGGCTGATGCCCGGTTATTGAATCCAGCATGTTACGCTGGTCGTCAGTCCGTAGTAGTGACTGGTGCTCATGCTGGCCATGTATATCCACCAGCAAGTCCCCGAGTTGTTTTAGTTGCTGCATGGCAACCGGACGGCCATTAATGAAGCCCCTGCTGGGCCCCGTACGGCGCAGTATCCTGCGAATGATACAATCCTGTTCGTCATCGAGTTCCTGCTCTTTAAGCCAGTCCATTGCATCTGCACAGTTACCAAGATCAAAAGAGGCAATGATTTCAGCCTGTTCTTCGGTATGCCGTATAACATCACTTGAAGTTCGCCCACCAAGTACCAGGGTTAATGCGTCAATGAGTATTGATTTACCTGCTCCCGTTTCACCGGTGATTGCGCTCATGCCGCCAGCCAGGGACAATTCGGCCTCGCGGACGATGACAAAATTTCTCAGATAGAGTGAAGTAAGCATGTTATTTATGGAGCCTCTGTTATCCCCAACCTAGTTTGGCGCGTAATACATCAAAATGGCTGTGGTTCTCCGGTCGCAGTAATTTAACACGGTGTTCGGACATTTTTATATCAACGACGTCACCGTCCTGCAGACGTACCGCAGACTGGCCATCGAAACTTAGATAGCTGTTGTCCTGGCCGCTATCCAGCATGCGTATACATACATCACTTCTGCTGCCAATAACCAGTGGTCTGAAGCTGAGCGTGTGAGGGCAAATAGGAACCAGGGTGATGGCCTCCAGTTCTGGCGCCAGTATTGGCCCATTGGCTGAAAGGGCATAGGCAGTCGAGCCGGTAGGTGTTGCCACGATGATGCCATCAGCGCGGGCAGTATTTACATGTCTGCCATCAACCAGGGTTTCAAATTCGATTAAGCGTGCAAGCTCCCCCTTGCTGACCACTACATCATTAAAGGCATCAGCCTGATGGATGATTTTACCTGCGCGTGACAGGCTGGCGCTGAGTAGAATTCGCACTTCCTGCTGGTAACTGCCGTGCAGAATTTCGCTTAGAATCTTTTCCATATCCTCACGGGCAATGTCGACCAGGAAACCCAGACGGCCCAGGTTGATGCCTACCAGAGGGATATTTTGTGAGGCGATGTTGCGTGCTATATGCAACAGGGTGCCGTCACCACCGACAACTATGGCCAGATCAGCAGGTAATTTGCCGGCTTCGTCATTTTTCTGTCTGTTAACCGAGCACCCCAGCTTGATCAGGCATGCCTGCAACTCATCCGCTACGACTTTGGCAGCGGGGTCATTGTGCCGGGAGAACACCGATACGGTTTTAAAGACTAGTGACATTAGATGCCAGGCTCCTGTTGTTTGCGATATGGCTGTTTTTATTGATTCGACATAGAGATTAATCGACTTACGCTTAGAACGGAAGAGTTTGCTGTCAGCCTGAGTAATTATATTGTTATCATGTGATAGATATATTATCTTTTGTATTTACTGTAAGACTACGTTGAATAGCCCTTTTTTCTTTTGATTACATAAATGACCGACACATTAAATACACGCTCTGAAATTCTTTTAAAAACCCTGATTGAACAATATATCGAGGGTGGCCAGCCTGTCGGGTCAAAACAGTTACTGAGAAGTTCTGGTTTGAGCCTGAGTGCTGCAACCATTAGAAACGTGATGGCAGACCTGGAGCATATGGGGCTGGTTCATGCCCCGCATACCTCAGCAGGGCGCGTGCCAACTCAAACTGGTTATCGGCTGTTTGTTGATTCTCTGATTCATGTGAAGCCTGTAACTCCGGTAGTCAGCCGTGAATTTGCTGCCAGTTTCTCCGGAGAGGTCGATGTTGATACATTGGTGCAATCTGCTTCCAGTTTGTTGTCGGACGTGACTCGCTTTGCCGGAGTGGTAATGGTTGCCAATACCGATCAGGAAATCTTCAAGCAGATTGAATTCCTAAATCTTGGGCAGAGTCGCTTACTGGTAATCCTGGTCAGTGAAGATGGACGTGTGCAGAACAGGGTAATTACGACGGAAAGAGAATATTCCCCATCAGAGCTGGTAGAAGCGGGCAATTTCTTTAATGAGACCTTTAATGGCCAGGCGCTGGACAGTGTCAAAATGATGTTGCTGCATGGTATGGAAAAAGACACTGCGGGCATGAACCGTGTCATTCAGGAGGCAATATCACTGGCGCGACAAGTATTTAGTAATGATGAGGACAATGACAGCAACCTGATGGTCAGTGGCGAAGAGCAGCTAATCGATATCCCTGATTTAAGTAACAACGATACTCTGCGGCGCTTGTTCGGTTCCTTCAAGACCAAACAGGACTTGCTGGATTTGCTGGAGCGCAGTCTGGGCGTCGAGGGTATCAAGATATTTATTGGTGAAGAATCCGGTTATAAAGCCTTCGCTGACTGTTCTGTTGTGACGGCGCCTTTCAGCCGTGAAGGTGAACAGGTCGGTACTCTCGGTGTCGTTGGGCCTACCCGTATGGATTACGAAGGCATTATCCCGATCGTAGACATAACCGCCAGGTTATTGTCGAACGCACTGAGTAATTAACACACAATAGCCTCACTTCAGGACTTGAAACCCGGTTCTGAGCCCCCACCTTGTTGTCAGAGAATATTTCTTTTTATCCAGAGAGACGCACATGACCAATAAAGATAAAGAAGACATCATAGAACAGGACGACATCAGCCTTGAAGGGGTCGAACTAGAAGAAGTACTTGATGAGATGGATGAACATAACGAAGAAGTCACTCATCAGCAGTTTGAAGAAATGCGTAATGCCCTGACTAAAGCGCAGGACGAGGCCTTGCGCAGTCGAGCTGAGATGGAAAATATCCGTCGCCGGGCTGAGAATGATGTAGCCAGTGCTCGCAAGTTTGCGGTCGAGAAATTTGCCGCAGAAGTCCTGCTGGTCAGGGACAGTCTTGATCAGGCCAGAAAAATTGACCTGGATCAGGAAAACCGAGAGATACTCGAGAAAATGAAAGAAGGCCTGGACCTGACCATGAAGCAGCTAGAGACTGCCATGGAAAAATTTAATATCACTGAGATAGATCCACAGCAAGGTGATCGTCTGGACCTGGAAAAACATCAGGCTATGGGACTGATGGATGCAGAGGGTATAGATTCCAATTGTATTGTCCAGGTGATTCAAAAAGGCTACACCATAAACGAACGTCTGTTACGCCCGGCGATGGTTATGGTGGCGAAATAAAACCTGATACCTGAAACTTGTTTTTCTGGTACTAAGCCCTATCTATTAAGCAGTTAAAGAATTGTCAACGAGGACATCGAAAATGGGAAAAATTATTGGTATTGATCTGGGTACCACCAACTCATGTGTGGCGGTAATGGAAGGCGGGGAACCCCGCGTACTGGAAAACAGTGAAGGCGATCGTACAACTCCGTCCATCATTGCGTATTTGGATGATGAGGTTGTTGTGGGTGCACCGGCTAAGCGCCAGGCTGTCACCAATCCTGCCAATACTCTGTATGCCATCAAACGACTGATTGGCCGCAAATTCGACGAAGATGTCGTGCAGCGTGATATCGACCTGATGCCTTACAAAATACTGAAGGCTAAAAATGGTGATGCCTGGGTTGAAGTCAATGGCAAACAGATGGCACCGCCTGAAGTTTCCGCCCGCGTGCTGATGAAGCTGAAGGCAGATGCAGAAGCATTCCTGGGCGAAGAAGTGACCGAAGCTGTTGTCACCGTGCCAGCCTATTTTAATGACTCACAGCGTCAGGCGACCAAAGATGCAGGCAAGATTGCCGGTCTGGATGTTAAGCGCATCATCAATGAGCCGACAGCGGCAGCACTTGCATTTGGTATGGATAACAAAGAAGGTGATCGTACCGTGGCCATTTATGACCTCGGTGGTGGTACTTTTGACGTTTCCATAATCGAAATCGCAGATGTTGATGGAGAGCACCAGTTTGAAGTGCTATCCACTAACGGTGATACATTCCTGGGTGGTGAAGATTTCGATCACCGCATCATTGATTTTCTTGCAGATGAGTTCAACAAAGAGCAGGGCGTAGATCTACGTAAAGATGTAATCGCACTGCAGCGTCTGAAAGAAGCGGCCGAGAAGGCGAAAATTGAATTGTCATCAACCTCACAGACTGAAATCAATCTGCCTTATATCACAGCTGATGCCAGTGGGCCGAAGCATCTTAATGTCAAGATGACCCGTGCCAAGCTGGAATCACTGGTAGAAGACCTGGTAAAACGTTCTATTGATCCATGCAAGATCGCAATGAAAGATGCCGATATTAGCGCCTCAGATATCAGCGATATTATTCTTGTAGGTGGCCAGACGCGTATGCCGATGGTGCAGGAAGCTGTTAAAGATTTCTTTGGCAAAGAGCCTCGTAAAGACGTTAATCCGGATGAAGCAGTCGCACTGGGTGCGGCCATTCAGGGCGGCGTACTCGGTGGTGATGTCAAAGATGTGCTGTTACTGGATGTCACTCCTCTGTCTCTCGGTATCGAGACCATGGGCGGTGTGATGACCAAGCTGATTGATAAGAACACAACGATTCCTACCAAGGCATCGCAGGTGTTCTCCACTGCTGAAGACAATCAGAATGCAGTAACCGTACATGTACTGCAGGGGGAACGTGAAATTGCTTCCGGCAACAAGTCGCTGGGACGCTTTGACCTGAGCGATATTCCACCTGCGTCACGGGGTATGCCACAGATTGAAGTGACCTTTGATATCGACGCCAATGGCATTATGCATGTGACGGCTAAAGATAAGGCGACCGGCAAGGAAAACAAGATTGTCATCAAATCCAGTTCCGGCCTCAGCGATGATGAGATTGAGAACATGGTGCGTGATGCTGAAGAGCACGCAGATGAAGATCGCCTGGCTAAAGAGCTGGTTGATGCCCGTAACCAGGGTGATGCCATGTTGCATTCAGTACGTAAATCCCTGACTGACCTGGCTGACAAGATCGAAGATTCTGAAAAAGAATCTATCGAAAAAGCGGCGAGTGAACTTGAAGAAGCACTGAAAGGTGATGACAAGGCTGAGATTGAGGCTAAAACTGAAGCATTGACTGCAGCAAGTCACAAGCTGGCAGAGAAGGCTTATGCTGATGCTGGTGGTGCCGAAGCGGGTGCTGCTGAAAATGATCAACCTGAAGCCGCAGCCGGTGACGATGTAGTCGATGCCGAGTTTGAAGAAGTTAAGGACGACGATAAGAAGTAAGTCTATTCGTAGACAGTAAACAAAAAAGGCATGGCCGGAAACGGCTATGCCTTTTCGTCATTTAGAAATACCTAATTATCGAAATGCTTAAAAACGGTTAGAAACAATGTCCAAACGTGATTACTACGAAATTCTCGGGGTACAGAAAAATGCCTCAGAGGCCGAGATTAAAAAGGCTTATCGCCGCCTGGCAATGAAGCATCATCCGGATCGTAACCCGGATGACAATAGTGCAGAAGAGAACTTCAAGGAAGCCAAGGAAGCCTATGAAATTCTGGCTGATGCGCAGAAGCGATCGGCCTATGATCAGTTTGGTCATGCAGGAGTAGATCCCTCTATGGGCGCGGGCCCTGGCGGCGCGGGTGGGGCTGCAGGTTTCGGTGATGCTTTTGGCGATATCTTTGGCGATATCTTTGGTGGCGGTGGACGCCGTTCTCAAAGACCGAGTCGTGGCAGTGACCTCAGATATAACATGGAGCTGAGCCTTGAAGATGCGGTAAACGGCACTGAAGTGCAGATCCGTGTACCGGTCATGTCCAACTGTGAAGCCTGTAATGGCAGCGGTGCTAAAAAAGGCAGCACACCTAAAACATGTACGACCTGTGGTGGTCATGGTGAAGTCCGCATGCAGCAGGGCTTCTTCTCAGTACAGCAAACCTGCCCGCAGTGCCGTGGCAGTGGAAAAATTATTACTGATCCCTGTACAGATTGTCATGGTGAAGGGCGTATCAAAAAGCAGAAGACCCTGTCTGTAAAAATACCTGCAGGTGTCGATGAAGGGGATCAGGTCAGACTTGCCGGTGAAGGTGAAGCTGCACCAAATGGAGGCGTGGCAGGTGATCTTTATGTTGCTGTGCATCTGAAAAAACATGCTATTTTTCAACGTGAGGATACCCATCTTTATTGTGAAACCCCTGTAAGCTTTACATTGCTGGCACTGGGGGGAGAACTTGAGGTGCCGACACTGGATGGGCGCGCAAACCTGAAAATACCTGCGGGTTCGCAAACCGGTAAAGTTTTCCGTTTACGCGGTAAGGGTGTACGAAATGCCCGTGGTAGCCAGGCTGGAGATCTGTTTTGTAAGATTGTGGTAGAAACTCCGGTGAATCTCAGCAAGGAACAGAAAGAGCTGCTTGAACAGCTGGATGCCAGCATGCGCGAAGGCGGCAAGCGTCATAGCCCGAAGGAAAGCTCCTGGACCGATAAGATCAAATCATTTCTGGATGATATAGTTTCTTAAATGCATCTGCGTTAAATCTGCATGGTTGATGAATATTCATGGATAAATAAAGCTGTCCTCGAATAATAGCTCTTAACCTTTTGCCAAATCAGCTGTAGTATCGGCGGATCATTATTGATTACCTATTTTGGCAAGATCAGGAGGATCGCCGAATGCTTTTTAATCCAGCTAATTTAAAAGACACGTCCAAAATTACTTCATTTTCATTTCTACTTGCTATTGTCGTCGTCTCGTTGACTTTATTTATACCTGTCACATCGTTCGCTGCAGAACAGGCAGGCACTGAGGCATTGAGCGAAGATGCAGGAGATGATCTCAAGTTTCCTGGTGAAGAAAGTGATAACAAACTCGTCTACCACTTAAACAAATCTGACGATACATACCAGCTTGCAATTTTAAATACTATACGCAACATGTTGCGGAAACATGGCGATGATATAAATATTGTTGTTTCAGTAATGGGTTCTGGTATCCATATGCTACTTAAAGAGCCGGGGATACCTGTGATCCCCGCAATTCGTGATCAGGTAGAAAGTCTGGCTTCCTACGGGGTAGAGTTTCATGCCTGTGGCAATACGCTGATTACCCTGCACAAAGAAGAAAAAGATGTCCTGGATTATGCCACGGTAGTTGATGCCGGTGTGTCGGACTTGATGGTGCTGCAGCAACAGGGATATGCCTATATCAGCTGGTAGAACAGATTAAACAAATAATGTTAAAAATAAAATAGAAAATAGAAAATAATAAGTAATAAGTAATAAGTAATAAGTAATAAGTAATAAATAAGGAGAGAACATGCTTGAAACACTGACCGCGCTGACGGGAAAAATATCGGGTTTCTTATGGGGCAGTCCGATAACATTGCTGCTACTGCTTGGCACAGGGCTTTACCTTACTATCAGGCTACGGTTCGTTCAGCTGACCGGGTTCAAGCATTCAGCACAGCTGATTTCAGGCAAGTATGATCACCCCGATGAAAGCGGTGAAGTATCACATTTTCAGGCTCTGGCAACCGCTCTTTCAGCAACCATAGGTACGGGTAATATTGCGGGTGTGGCCACAGCTATATCTCTTGGTGGCCCGGGTGCTTTGTTCTGGATGTGGCTGACTGCATTTTTTGGTATGGCTACAAAGTTCACAGAATGTACTCTGTCGTTGAAATTCCGTGAAATTGATGAAAATGGTCACACCGCCGGGGGGCCGATGTATACCCTGCTACATGGCCTTAAGATGAAGAAAACAGCGATGGCATTTGCTTTTTTTGCGCTGATTGCATCATTTGGCATCGGTAATATGGTGCAGGCGAATTCTGTTGTAGATGGTCTGGCCTATCTTCACCCTGAAGCAAAGACATATTCCTGGGTAATTGGCCTGGTCATGGCGGCGATGGTGGGGCTGGTCATCCTTGGCGGCGTAAAACGTATCGCCAGGGTTGCCGGTATGATCGTCCCGTTTATGGCATTAATGTATATTGCTGCCGCCATGATCGTCTTGTTCAACAATATTGAAGCGATCCCTGCTGCATTCAGCACAATATTCGAACATGCATTAAATCCCTGGTCAGTAGGGGGTGCTGCGGTCGGTGAAGCAATACGCTGGGGTGTAGCTCGCGGACTGTTTTCCAATGAAGCCGGTTTGGGTTCTGCACCAATCGCCCATGCAGCAGCAAAAACCAATGAGCCAGTACGTGAAGGCCTGGTTGCAATGATGGGGCCCTTCATCGATACACTGGTTGTATGCAGCATGACCGGGCTGGTGATTATTGTTACCGGAGCCTATATAGACCGACCTGATGAGCTTGTCGGGGCTGGATTAACGGCTGCAGCATTTAGCAGTGAACTTGGTGATGGTGGTGCGGCAGTGGTTGGCATCGGTTTAATGTTATTTGCTTTTTCAACTATCATTGCCTGGTCATATTATGGTGACCGTTCGGCAAAATTCCTGTTTGGAGAAAGGGCCGTGATGCCTTACCGGGTGATTTTCACCCTTGCCGTTGTTGTCGGCGCAGCAGTACCTCTGCAACTGGTCTGGAATCTTGCAGATATAACGAACTTGTTAATGGCCTTACCTAATCTTCTCAGCTTGATACTGCTGACGGTACTGGTGCGTAAACTACAGAAAAAATATTTTATTGCACACCGTAGTCAAAACTGATGTCGCAGTAGTAGAGTAAAGGGCATCTCTATTAAGTCATGAATATTCATCTCACACTCAGAATTGTCCATCTCTGCGTTAAGAATCTTCGCAATAGCTAGCTATTACGTGCGATCCTTGCCTTGATATGAACAATTCTGAATGCAATCTGAAATAACCAGACTTAATAGAGGTGCCCTTATGCCTATTTTAAATACAGACCTGTTAAATCAGGCCGAAATCGATGCATCTGTACGTGTTGCTCTTGATGAGGATATCGGTACAGGTGATCTCACTGCTAAGCTATTAAGTGATAACCCGGCAACAGCAAAGCTGATATGTCGCGAACAGGCGGTTCTTTGTGGGCGGCCATGGTTTGAACGCTGTTTCCATTTGCTTGATGATGCTGTATCGATAAGCTGGATGCAGGACGAAGGTGACCTGATCCAGAAGAATGATGTCATCTGCCAGATACAGGGCCCGGCACCAGTATTGCTGACAGCAGAGCGTACGGCATTAAATTTCCTGCAAACACTGTCTGGCGTAGCGACAAACACCAGGCAATATGTTGATGCAGTTAAGGGAAGCGAATGCAGAATACTCGATACCCGGAAAACACTCCCTGGTCTGCGTAAGGCAGAGAAATATGCGGTCAGCTGCGGTGGCGGTTATAACCATCGTATTGGTTTGTATGATGCAGTATTGATAAAAGAAAACCATATTAATGCTTGTGGTTCAATATGTAAGGCATTAGAGCTCGCTGCGAAATCTGTAGATTCAAACGTGCTGGTAGAGATAGAAGTAGAAACCCTTGAACAACTGCAGCAGGCAATAGGATGTGGAGCAAAGAGGGTACTGCTGGATAATTTCCCCGTCGAAACTCTTCCGAAAGCAGTAGAAATTGCAGGGAAGGGGGTAGAAACGGAAGTTTCAGGCAATATTACGCTGGACAATGTCAGGCGCGTCGCAGACTGTGGGGTAAATTGTGTGTCAATTGGCGCACTAACGAAAAATGTACAGGCTATTGATTTTTCCCTACTGTTTTCGAGTTAAAACATAGCGTTAAGGTCGTTATTTAATTAGAAATAATAAACTTTAACCCTTACTTAGTATCAGGGTTTTCCCTTATTATTCCAGAATTTACCCTCAATCTATTGACTATATTAGGAAATCATTATATTATGTTTCCACGATATAGCTTCGCTGTGAGGTTACGGTTGAAGGCGGCAACAAACGCGGCCTTTATCCTATATATCAAAAATTAAACTATTTTAGGAGATTTACTGATGAAACTTGTACAGATTGTATCAATCGCTGCTCTGATGAGCATGTCTGCCGCTTCTTCTGCTTTCTGGGGCAACGGAAATGACAGTGGTAATGGTTCTGGTTATGGCAATGGCTATGGCAACGGATCTGGTTATGGCAATGGTTATGGCAACACTTCTGGTTATGGTGATGGACGTGGACAGGGCCGTGGTTACACTGATGGCGACATGGACGGCGACGTTGATGGCGAATTCAACATGAGCTTTAAAGGTAAAGGCCGTGGACGTGGACGTGGTGAAGGACGTGGTTACGGTTCTGGCTATGGCAACGGTTCTGGCGACGGATCTGGTCGTGGTTACGGCGATAGCCGTGGCAACTACACTGGCAACTACTACGGTGGCAACCAGTACGGTTCAGGTCGTGGTTACGCTCCTCAGATGATGCAGGCTCCAGCTGCTCCAGTTGCTAACGCTCCTGCTGCTCCAGCACGTCCTGACTTCGCTGCTATGGACGCTGCTCGTAAAGCTGAAATGACTAAACGTCATGAAGCATTTGTTAAGCGTCAGGACGCTATGCGCGCTGCTGAGCAGAAAGCATATGACGAGTTCATGAAGAACTCTGCAGCTGCTGCACCTGCTGCTAAGAAGTAAGAACACTCAAGGTTCTTAATGCAGTAGGCCTGTGTGGGTTCGCCCACACAGGCCTTTTTTTATCGGCTTATTTTTATAACCAAAAAGGATATCTCTAATAATTTTGCATGAGGAGATTAATCTGCTTCACCCGAAATTATTAGAGATGGCCTTAACACTAAGGAAATATCATGAAAGGCATCGTAGCTCGTAGTACATTGACCCGTTATTTATCCTTCAGTGAGAAGGATACCAAACCGGATCGTATAAAAGGTCGCAGTGATGGAGAGAATGATTTCCCACCTGCCAGTGCCGGTGATTTTTCGCCGCATGAGCTAGAAAGATTAACTCAGGCTCGCGCAGCGGTGACTAATTATGATCGTAATCTTCATGATATTCGAGAACAGCTAAATCTTGACCTGACTTCACGCAAGCAGGAATTAAATGAAGGTTACCTGGGTCAGAAAGAAACCATTATTCGTTCAAAAGAATCTGCACTTGAGTCTTTGCGCCAGGAAACCGGGGCAAACTCCGAGGCATATCGCCAACTATATACCGAGCAGGAAGAGAAAAAAGAAAACTTTCGCCGGGTTGAGCTGAATCTTAATCGCCCGTTACAAATTCATTTTGCAAAAAGCTATTTGATATTACTTTTTGTCCTGGCTGTACTCGAAGTACCTATCAATAAACTGGCTGTCGAGTTCTTTTTCCAGGAATCACCATTTCTTGCACTGATACTTGCGCTAACCATTGGTGTGGTATTGATTACCCTGGCGCATTTTCTTGGCGTCATGTTAAGACAGCTGGGGCATTATCGGGAACGACTGGGTACTAAAGGTTATATTGGCGGTTTATTTTTCATCACGTTTACAGCAGGTAGTTTGATATACCTTATCTCGGCTTTACGCCAGCAGTACGTTGATTTTTTAGCCCAGGAACAGCAGCAGGATCTGTCGGCGATGTTGCTATCTGATGGTGTAAGCGGCTTGCTGGGGCAGACCATACAAACGGAGTTAGGCATCGCTGGATTAACTTTACTGGTGTTGAATGTGTCTGTCTTTTTCCTCGGTATGCTTTTCTCATTCCTGCGCCATGATCCGCATCCAGATTATGAACGTCTCTATTTTGAACGTAAGCAGGCAATGAATGACCTGGTGAAATTTAGAAATCAATTCGAAAAGAAAGCAACGAAACTGCAGAATGAATTTGATGAAAAAATTGCCTATCTTGATAAAAAAGCCCTGGCTCTGGACAATGAAATTGGTGAGATGGTTTCACGTCGAGCTGCGCTGGATACTGAAAGGCAGCATGACATCAGCATGATAATTGATGTCCTGCGCCAGCAAATCCTGGCCTATCAGTCGGGTAATGTGGATGGCCGGGATGGTAAAAATATCCCCAAATATTTTGGTGAACCTGGCCTGACCGGGTTAAAAGAAAGAATAAGCCCGGCATGATGCGGAATTATTTTATCCTGCTAACCTTGTTGCTGGTTGTACCCTGGCATTCTGCTGTAGCTGTACAGCAGGATTATTGTGCACAGGGTGATGATACAGCTGTATTATTTTTAATAGACAGGACCAGCACCTTTGATGAGCAGGATAAGAAAATATTTGCCGATGGCGTCAATGTCATATTCAAAAAACTTGATGCCGGTGATCGTCTCATCATTCATACACTGACTGAAGATTTCTCAGAATCTAAAAAAATCTTTGATGCCTGCCGGCCTGGGTGTCGCGAGCAGGGCATGATGTCAGGTTTGTTTAGCCAGTGCAGGGCTTCAGTAGCGAAGTCTGACGAGCGTAAGTTTATGAGAAATATACTTACCAGTATTAAACCCATGATTTCGAAGCAGGAAGATTATCCTAACTCAGAAATTATTGAGACCATATCGTTTATGGCACAGGAATACGAACGCCATCAGCCTGCAAGGCTTATTATATTTTCCGATATGATCGAGCATTCGAGGCTGGCACGATTTGGTCAATTGAAAGAATCCAGGATTCCAGCTTTACTGGATAAACTCGATGACCTCGGGCTGATACGGTCCATGCAGGGAGTGGAAGTCGACGTCTTTGGTTTTGGTCGAGATCATTCTACAAAGCGACAGGGACTGAAACCCGAAAAAAAGCGCAATATCGAAAGATTCTGGCAGGCCTATTTCAAGCGAGCAGATGTTGCCACTTTTCATCTTGGCAGGAACCTGAACTTTTAGTTGCTGAGGGGCTACTCCGATATTATTTGTAGGTTTGAATTCATTCGAACACAGTGACAAAGTTCTCTCTGGTATCAAATGTTAAGGATGCCCTTAAGCTAATGTGCGAATGAATTCGCACCTACATTATATTGTCTAATCATGACGGCCTGCCTAACAAATTCTCGGCAAAGGATCATCTTCCAGTTCTTCAAGAATACGTTCTCCTCCCAGTTCTGTCGTCAGGATGACATGCGCATTGCCCTGTTCTACCGTGCCGACTATAGAAGCAAGTTCTCCATCAGGCAGAGACTGCCAGCTTGCCAAAGCTTCATCAGCATGATCTGCCCCCATTATTGCGACCACACGCCCTTCACAGGCAAGGTACATAGGGTCATAACCAAGCATGTCGCAGACAGATTGCACCGGATCTCTCACCGGAATTGACGGCTGATGAAGGCGAATCTGTAATCCCGTAGCGTGACATAACTCATGGGCAACAGTAGCGAGGCCGCCTCGTGTCGGGTCACGCATGAACCGTAATCCGTCAAGCTTTAGCAGTGCCGTTGTGAATGGTAAAACACTTGCTGCATCGGAGTGCAGCTCACCATGTAATCCAAATTGCTCTCGTGCCAGCATGACACAAATACCATGATCACCAACCGGCCCGCTGACAAGGATTTTATCTCCTGCCTGTATCTGTTTAAGGCCCAGTGTTACCTCTTTGGAACGAAAGCCAATCCCCGTAGTTGCTAGATACAGGCCGCCACCTTCACCACGAGGTAGCACCTTGGTATCTCCAGCTGCGACGACGACACCAATTTCTTTAGCAGCCGCCGCGAGACTTTTTACGATTCGTTCCAACTGTGCAACCTCGAAGCCTTCCTCGATGAATGCATTGAGGCTTAAGTAACGGGGGATGGCGCCTGCTACAGCAAGGTCATTGGTCGTTCCATGTACGGCCAGAGAACCGATGTCACCACCGGGAAATTCCAGCGGGTTGACAGAAAAACCATCGGTGGTGAACATAAGCTCGCCATCAAGCATGGGTAAGGTAACGGCATCAGCCTGAACATCCAGTAAAGGGCTGGCCAGGTGTCGTGAAAAAATCTCTTCAATCAGCTCGCGCATAAAGCGTCCACCGTTACCGTGGGCTAAAGATATGTGGGTGTCAGTAATCATATAAGGATATTTTTGGTGTGGTTGGCCTGATTATGTTTAATGATTCGGAAGTGGCTGAGTTTATACAGAAACATGGACTTAGTGTACGCTGAATAGAACTAATAGCTAGATATGCTGAATAGCATCTAAATAAAACATATTGCGTAAAGTAGTGTGTTACTGGGTTGTGAAAAATCGGAACTGTATAGCTTTTATTGTTTTATCGTGCATTTAATCAAAGCAGTCAATTGCGACTATTTTCAATAGGCGCAATTGATCCAAAACAGCCAAATAATGTAAAAACGGCTGAACGTCGGCTTTCACCAATAGCGGACGTCCACTACTGTGCTTCTACAACCGAAAACGTCATCATAGTTACATAGGATATATCAGTCCAGTAGATTTTGAAGAGCAGGAAACTGGACTTAACTAGTGGTCTACTTTTTCGGGGCAAAACCAATAAGCATGATCCGGATTGAATAGACCATATTGGATGTCAGGTTCGTAACTTCCAGAAATATCCAGGCCTTGTCGGTGTTTTGCTTTTGCTGGGTAAATGAAACCAGAGAGAATAAGTTTGTCATCCGTTGCATTCTTGCATATGGAAGCTCTAAACCAGCCTGCTTCTAGCCACGAAGATTTAAGGCTGTTCGATATTGAGGTCATATGTGATGAACTCTTAACTAGTATGTCTGAAGATTAGTTAGCGACGCCCTAAATCATCCGGGTGGTTTAGCAGGTAATCAAAGTTTGGTAGAGGAACTTGATATGGTTTCCATAACTCTTTGTACATTCCATTTTGTAGCCAGGGCTTATGGTTGCCATTCCAATGAAGTATCCAGGCCTTTTCAAGGCGTCGTGGATATAAATTATGTTTAAACCCAAGGTTTGTCATATTCCATTTAGCGTCAAGGTTCATGCATTGTTTGTAAAATACAATATTTAGTATTGATTGCGTTCCATTTTTATAAAATGGCTGCTGTTTTTGTCTGCGCATGACTTTTTCAATATTTTCAATAACAGTTAACTGTCTCCATCCCTTGAAATCTATCAGCAACAAGCGGGCGTTAAAGCCTTTTTTTGTTAAGTTCAGTCCTTGATCATAGTTGTTGATTAAATCTCGATTTAGTGGTGATGCAATAATTTTAGATGTGAATTTTGTTTTAAATAATGG
>DAOVWW010000024.1 GCA_030636465.1 Gammaproteobacteria bacterium | reverse complement strand
TGAGTTATTTGCGTAAATACCCGTTTAACAGGCTTAAAATAGACCGCAGTTTTATTCAGGATATTACAGATGATGCTGCTGACCTGGAACTTGTCAATGCGACAATCGCTATGGCACGTGGCCTTGATGTTAAGGTGGTAGCAGAGGGTGTTGAGACCGAGGCACAACTGGAGATTCTAGCTACACAGGGTTGTGACGTTGCTCAGGGCTTTCTTTTCAGTAAGCCGGTATCAGTAGAGAAGATAGTGGAGATGATTAATAGACAGAAATAGTTTTCTTCCAGCCAGCTCTGTAATGTTTGCTGATTGGAAAAAAATGATTACCAGTAGGGAATAGTAATTTGTTTGTAGCTGAGGCCGGAATCGAACCGGCACTTCCGAAGAAACAGGATTTTGAATCCAGCGCGTCTACCAATTCCGCCACTCAGCCAATACAAAATTATCCATGTGCACTATCTGTGCACCATTATTTACAAATATCTGAAGCCGTTGCCGTATAACTCGTTGTGAGGAATGCTCGGTAGATTTTAATTCTCGTGTGTCTACCAATTCCACCACTCTGGCAGCGGAACCGAAGTATATCGGATTTTTCGTCATGGGCAAGCCCTGCTGCACTGATTTCATATGACTATCGCATTAAACAGTGCTGAGGTAGAATTCGCGCTCTATAATTCCAGCCTTACTTATCTGCTGCCAGCTATGCAAAAATCTGACTTTAGTTTCAAACTGCCTGAAGAACTAATCGCGCAAGTCCCTTTGCCTGTACGCAGTGCCAGCCGTCTACTAGTCTGCCAGCGCCATTCAGGTGAAACAGAGGATAGGCAGTTCAGCGAACTTGCTGATTTTCTACAGCCTGGAGATCTGATTGTATTCAACAATACCAGGGTGATACCAGCTCGGATATACGGTAAAAAAGATACCGGTGGACGAGTTGAGATACTACTGGAACGTATGCAGGATGAAAAAAAATTCATCGGCATGATGCGCTGCAGCAAGACGCCGCAACCTGGCCAGAAAATACTCATTGGCGATAAGCGAACTCTTATCTACGAGGGCAGGGAAGGTGATTTCTTTCAGTTCAGCAGCGATGAAGATGATATTGCTGAATTATTTGAAGAATTTGGGCAGATGCCTCTGCCTCCTTATATACATCGTCAGGCAGACGCGACAGATAATGAGCGCTATCAAACCATCTTTGCTCAAAACCCGGGTGCTGTTGCGGCACCGACAGCCAGCCTGCATTTTGACGAAACAATATTAGAATCACTAAAAATTAAAGGTGTTAATACGGCTGAGATTACTTTGCATGTCGGAGCAGGGACTTTTCAGCCAGTGCGTGTTGATGATCTGAACCAGCATATTATGCATTCTGAAAGCTTTGATTTATCTGCAGAGGTAGTGGAAAAAATACAGCAGACAAAGGCTGCTGGCGGTAGAGTTTTTGCCGCAGGAACAACCAGCCTGAGAACACTTGAAGCCGCATCAGCTGATGGAGAACTCAAAGCTATGTCTGCTGAGACGCGTCTATTTATTACACCCGGTTATAAATTCAATACTGTTGATGGACTGATCACCAACTTTCATCTATCTGAATCGACATTATTAATGCTGGTTTCTGCTTTTGCCGGTATGGATGAAATTAGACATATATATCAACATGCTATCGACAAACAATACCGCTTTTTCAGCTATGGTGATGCGATGATAATTCTACCCGAGGCACAGACAGTTGAAATTTGATATTCAAAATACTGACGGTAAAGCACGCACAGGAAAAATTAAATTCCCTCGTGGCACTATCGATACACCGGCATTCATGCCGGTGGGTACTTATGGCTCAGTCAAAAGCATGACGCCAGAAGAACTGATGGCCGATGGAGCTCAGATTATTTTAGGCAATACTTTTCACCTGATGCTACGGCCCGGGTTGGACATTATTCGTGCACATGAAGGCCTGCATCGTTTTATACATTGGGAAAAACCTATCCTCACTGATTCAGGCGGGTTTCAGGTATGGTCTCTTGGCAAGATGCGGAAAATCACTGAGGAGGGCGTTCGTTTTCGTTCCCCGATAGATGGCGCCGAGGTTTTTCTGGGTCCGGAGAAGTCTATTGATGTACAACATGCACTGGGTTCAGACATCATTATGATCTTTGACGAATGTACGCCATTTCCGGCCACTGAAGAATTTGCAGCAGATTCTATGCGTTTGTCCTTACGCTGGGCAAAGCGCTGCAAAACACAGCATGCCGATCATGCCTCCGCACTATTCGGTATTGTTCAGGGTGGTATGTACCCAGAGCTGCGGAAGGAATCTATCGATGGATTAAAGAAGATTGGTTTTGACGGATATGCCATAGGTGGTCTTTCAGTGGGTGAGCCTATTGAAGAAATGCTCAAGGTACTGGATGGACTGAATTCTTCCATGCCAATAGACAAACCGCGATATTTGATGGGTGTAGGTAAACCCGAAGACATCGTCGAGGCAGTAAGGCGTGGCATCGATATGTTTGATTGTGTCATGCCTACGCGAAATGCACGCAATGGCTGGTTATTTACTCAGCATGGCGATGTCAAGATACGAAATGCAAAGCATGCAAAAGATACCGGCCCCGTAGATAAGGACTGTTCCTGTTACACCTGTCGTTATTATTCAAGAAGTTATCTTCGTCATCTACAGCGCTGCAATGAAATTCTAGGTTCCAGACTTGCCACCATCCATAACCTGCATTATTACCAGCAGCTTATGCGTGGTTTACGCACGGCTATAGCAGAGAATTCGCTGGATCAATTTGTTGATAATTTCTATAGAAAACGGGGCACACGCCCAGCTGATGTGGCATAATCCCGCTGTTTTTAGTCTGGAGCAGGAACGTCCTGCCATATTAATTCGTACAATTTCCTGGATATTTTAAAATATTCTGGACAAATGTTACTGGAGCTTACTATGAGTTTATTTATTACTGATGCCTGGGCACAGGCTGGCGGCGCATCTCAGCAGGGTGGTTTGATGTCTTTACTGCCACTGGTTGCCATATTTGTGGTGTTTTATTTTCTACTTATCCGCCCGCAGCAGAAACGTGCAAAAGAGCATAAAGCCATGACCGAAGCCATCGCTAAAGGCGATGAGGTGATTACTACTGGTGGAACCTTAGGCAAAGTCACAGGTATAGGCGATAGTTTCGTCACTGTTGAAGTCGCTACGGGTGTGGAAATTAAGGTACAGCGCTCTGCAGTACAGGCACTGATGCCAAAAGGCACAATCAAGTCAGCATAATCAGTTACCACTGATCTGGAAAACCTATGAATAAGTATCCACTGTGGAAATACCTGGTCATCCTGGCAGTCATCATCCCGGGGTTTCTGTATGCACTGCCTAATCTTTACGGCGAAGATCCTGCTCTGCAAATATCTGCTACCCGTTCAGCGACTATCGATGAAAGTACTGAGCAGCAGCTTAAAAATGCGCTGGATGAAAAAGGCATCAGTTTTCATAGTCTGCAAAGAACGGAAGATGGTATTCAACTTCGGTTCAACAATACAGATGACCAGTTGAAAGGAAAAGCAGCAGCCGAAAATGAACTGGGTGAAAAATATACCATCGCTCTGAACCTGTTGCCTGCTACTCCTGACTGGATGGCGGCTTTCAATGCCAGGCCTATGTATCTGGGTCTCGATCTCAGGGGCGGTGTACATTTTCTGATGGAAGTCGATATCGAAGGCGCAACCATTAATACAGAAAAGCGCCTGGTTTCTGATTTACGTTCTGGTATGCGTGAGAAAAAGATTCGTTACCTGAGTGTCAGCAGTTCAAAGAATGACGGCATACTGGTTGTTTTTCCTGATCAGGAACGGCTTGCTCAAGGTTTGATAACCGTTGAAGATGACTTCACCAGTCTGTCAGCTAAAGAAATAAAAAGTGATGGTAAACCGGCATTATCACTGCATTTAACTGAGGCGGCCAAACGGGAAATCAAAGATTCGTCAGTCAAACAGAACATGACGGCCTTGAGAAACCGGATCAACGAACTAGGCGTGGCAGAGCCCATAGTTCAGCAGCAGGGTGATAATAGAATTGTTGTACAGCTACCGGGCATTCAGGATACCGCACGGGCTAAAGAAATCATCGGTCGTACTGCTACGCTGGAAATTATGATGGTGGATGAGAAAAATAGCGGCAATATTCAGGCTGCGCTTGAGGGCAGGGTGCCCGTGGGTTCAAGACTCTACCGCGACCGCAACAACCGGCCCTTATTACTTAAAAAAGGCATCATATATTCCGGCAGCAATATCATTGATGCTTCTGCCGGTATAGATTCTCGCAACGGTAGTTCTGTTGTACACATTACTCTGGATGCTCGTGGAGCTTCGATTAATCAACGCATTACCGGTGACAACATTGGCAATCGTATGGCGGTGGTTTACGTAGAACAGAAAAGCACCATCAAAAAAGATGATCAGGGCAACGTGGTGACCGATGAGAACGGTCGCCCGGTAAGAGTGAAAAGCCGTATTGAAGAAATTATTACTGCCCCGGTTATCCGTGATCAGTTAGGCAAGCGATTCCAGATAGAAGGCATGGACAGCATAAAAGAAGCTCGTGATCTATCCCTGCTATTGCGTGCAGGTGCGCTGGCTGCGCCCATCGAAATTGTTGAAGAACGCACCATTGGCCCAAGCCTGGGCAAAGAAAACATTCGCACCGGCTTCCTCTCCGTCATGTACGGTTTAATCGCAATCATGATCTTTATGGTCTTTTACTATCGCGTATTTGGCATCGTTGCTGACATTGCCCTGGCGTTGAATCTGATAATAATGGTAGCGGTTTTATCTTTATTCCAGGCCACCTTGACACTTCCTGGTGTGGCAGGAATTCTATTGACGGTGGGTATGGCTGTTGATGCTAATGTGTTGATTTTCGAACGTATCAAGGAAGAACTTCGAAACGGTGTAACACCACAGGCGGCTATCCATTCCGGCTACGACAAGGCATTGTCCACCATTGTTGATGCCAATATCACCACGCTGATTGCAGCCATAGTGCTGTTTAACTTTGGTACCGGGCCGATTAAGGGTTTTGCTATCACTTTGTCTATCGGCATACTCACTTCCATGTTTACCGCCATTATGGTGAGTCGTGGAATTGTTAATAAGATTTATGGCGGTCGCCAGATCAAAAAACTGGCGATTTAGGGAGATCAAAATGGCTACTATGAAAGGGTTTCATATCGATTTTCTTGGCAAGCGCAAGCTGGCTATGGGGTTTTCGCTGCTTTTGGTCATCATCAGCCTGGCTTCACTGGCAACTCGCGGTCTGTCATTCGGTATTGATTTTACCGGTGGCACACTGGTCGAAGTGTCATACCAGGATACCGTTGCTATTGATGAGGTACGCAGTGACCTGGGATCAGCGGGTTTCAATGATGCTGTCGTGCAGTATTTTGGCACAGCTAAAGATGTCATGATCCGTGTGCCGCTTAAAGATGATATTAAAGGCGCGCAGGTGAGTGAGAAAGTAATGCTTACGCTGCATGAAAAAGAAGGTGAATTTGTTACAGATACGGACCCCGTCAGCAAGGAACAAACCTGTTCGGCGGATGGCCAAAGCAGGGTCTGTAATGTGCAAATAAGAAGGGTAGAGTTTGTCGGACCGCAAGTCGGCGATGAACTAGCTGAACAGGGCGGGCTGGCCATGCTCTACGCCCTGTTTGGTATCCTTGCTTATGTAGCTTTCAGGTTCGAATGGCGGTTTGCAGTAGGCTCAGTTATTGCCCTGGTGCACGATGTCGTTATCACTATCGGTATCTTCTCTGTTTTCCAGCTGGAATTTACCCTAACCGTCTTAGCTGCATTGCTCGCAGTTATAGGTTACTCCCTTAATGACACGATCGTTGTGTTTGACCGTATTCGGGAAAATTTCAGAAAGCTGCGTAAAGAAACACCTGTAGAGATCATGAACCGGTCTATTAACCAGACCTTGCCGCGCACCATTTTGACATCATTAACAACATTGCTGGTGCTGGTATCCCTGTTCATATTTGGTGGTGACATTATCCACAACTTCTCTATAGCACTGATATTAGGTGTTGTTATTGGTACCTATTCATCAATATACATCGCCAGCCCATCTGTTCTCATGCTGGGGATCTCGCGCGAAAACCTGTTACAGGTGAAGCAGGAAGGTGGAGATCAGCAAGCAGCACCCTGATCTTTTTACCGTATTGAATCAATTGGAATTCCAGAGCCTGGAGTATGTATGTTTAGTCAAGATATGAAAATTGCCGGTTATGATGATGAACTGGCCACCGCAATCGAAGAAGAGAAAACCCGTCAGGAAGATCATGTCGAGTTGATTGCTTCAGAAAATTACGCCAGCCCGCGTGTAATGGAAGCTCAGGGCTCTGTTTTAACAAACAAATATGCGGAAGGTTATCCTGGTCGCCGGTATTATGGCGGCTGTGAGTATGTAGATAAGGCAGAACAGCTGGCTATAGATCGCGTAAAAGAATTGTTTGGTGCTGATTATGCCAATGTGCAGCCGCATTCCGGCTCACAGGCCAATGCTGCAGTTTATTTCGCTCTGTTGCAGCCTGGAGATACTATCCTTGGTATGAGCCTGGCTCACGGTGGTCATCTCACACACGGTGCAAAAGTAAGTTTCTCCGGCAAGCTGTTCAATGCAGTGCAATATGGTTTGAGCGACGAAACAGATGAAATTGACTATGATGAAGTAGAAAGGCTGGCCAAAGAACATCAGCCCAAGATGATAGTCGCCGGTTTTAGTGCCTACTCAAGAATTGTAGACTGGCAGCGATTCCGCGATATTGCGGATAGTGTGGGTGCCTATTTGTTTGTTGATATGGCCCATGTAGCCGGTCTAATTGCTGCAGGTGAATATCCCAGCCCGGTCGATATCGCAGACGTTACTACCTCTACCACACACAAGACCCTGCGTGGGCCACGTGGTGGCATTATTCTCGCCAAAAGCAATGAAGAAATAGAGAAAAAACTAAATTCCATGGTTTTCCCAGGGACCCAGGGTGGCCCGCTGATGCATGTGATTGCTGCAAAAGCCGTTGCGTTCAAGGAAGCACTGGAACTGAGTTTCAAGGATTATCAGCATCAGGTTGTTATCAATGCAAAGGCGATGGCTGAGACGATCATCGACAGGGGATATCGTGTTGTCTCTGGCGGTACCGATAATCATTTGATGCTGGTTGACCTGATAAAGCAGGAATTGACTGGAAAAGAAGCCGAAGCGGCTCTTGGCGAGGCAAATATTACGGTCAATAAAAATTCAGTGCCGAATGACCCAAAATCACCCTTCGTTACCAGTGGTATTAGAATTGGAACGCCGGCAATCACCACGCGAGGTTTCACGGAAGAGGATTCACGTAATCTGGCAACATGGATGTGTGATATCCTCGATGATGTTAAAAATGAAACCGTTATCTCGCAAACACGGATAAAGGTAGAAGAACTGTGTCGCGAACGGCCGGTTTACGAAGCCAACATTTAATAAAGCTTAATTAGGCAACTGTAGCCATGCGCTGTCCTTACTGTAGTACAGAAGACACCAAAGTTATCGATTCGCGGCTGGCGAACGAAGGTGGGGAAGTGCGCAGACGCCGTGAGTGTCTGAACTGCCACGAGCGTTTTACTACCTATGAACGAACAGAATTGCCATTTCCTTCGGTAAAAAAGAATGATGGCTCTCTGGTTGATTTTTCTGAAGCAAAATTACGCACAGGTATCATGCGCGCACTGGAAAAACGGCCGGTTGATGCCGAAGATGTCGATGCAGCCGTAGCACGTATAATAAACCAAGTCCTGGCGCATAATGAACGTGACATAGCATCGAAACAGATAGGTGAGTTTGTCATTGAAGAACTTGCCCTGATAGATGATGTCGCCTACGTACGTTTTGCCTCTGTTTATCGCCGCTTTCAGGATCTGGATGCTTTTCATCGCGAATTGGACCTGTTGAAAAGTAAGCGTAATAAGAAAAAAGCCGATATTAGCATCGTCAAAACGGGTAAATCTTCCTAGCAGCCTCCGTTTGCTGATTTTTGATGACGGTCAGAACTTATGCCTGATATTCAATTTACCAGCAGTGACCATAAGTATATGGCGCTTGCCCTGCGATTAGCCCGGCGCGGTATTTCTACCACTCATCCCAACCCGCGTGTTGGCTGTGTCCTGGTAAAAAATAATAAGGTGATTGCTGAAGGCTGGCATCAGAAAGCTGGGCAGGCGCACGCAGAAATTGTTGCGCTAAAGCAGGCTGCTGATAAGGCAGAGGGTGCGAAGGCTTATGTCACGCTAGAACCCTGTTCACATCATGGTCGAACACCTCCCTGTGCTGATGCCCTGATAGAAGGCGGTATTAATGAAGTCATTATCGCCATGCAGGATCCCAACCCGCTGGTTGCCGGGTCTGGCATTAAAAAGCTCGTAGAGGCGGGCATTAAAGTGCGCAGTGGGTTATTGCAGCAACAGGCTATGGAGCTTAACAGAGGCTTTGTAAAACGTATGCAGTGTGGACTTCCCTGGGTGACGGTGAAACTTGCCTCATCACTTGATGGCCGCACAGCGATGGATAGTGGTGAAAGCAAGTGGATTACCGGGCCGCAGGCACGTGCAGATGTGCAGCGTTTACGGGCAGCCAGCAGCGCCATTCTAACCGGCTCAGGGACTGTCCTGGCCGATGATCCGTCGCTGACGGTCAGGCTCGAGGGCAATAGTAGACAGCCTCTACGTGTGGTGCTGGATAGTTATCTCAGTATTCCTGATAGTGCAAAGGTTTTAAATGACGGGCTGCCTGTGCTTATTGCCACGGCAACAAATGAAGATGACGAGCGTTATCAGCAAATTAAAGACCGGGGTGTAGAAATACGGTCATTCCCCACAGAGGCTAATCGTGTCGACATCCTGTCTTTGCTTAAATGCCTGGCTGATGATTATGCCTGCAATGAAATAATGGTTGAGGCCGGTTCAGTCGTGTGCGGCAGCTTATTGTCTAATCAGCTGGTGGATGAAATCGTACTCTATATGGCGCCACTGGTTATGGGTTCTTCTGCAAAAGGGCTTTTTGATCTACCCGGTCTTGATACGATGGCGCAACGTATCCATATGTCTGTTAAAGACATCAGGGCGGTAGGACATGACTGGCGTATTACGGTACAGCCCGAATATCAAAGAGAGGCGGAGTAAATAATGTTTACAGGAATTATAGCTGCCATTGGCACGGTTAGTCGTTTACAGGAAAATGGAGGCGACGCCAGAATTAGTATCAATACCGGGACTTTAGATCTGAGTGATACGGTTTTAGGTGATTCCATAGCCGTAAATGGTGTTTGTCTGACAGCAGTGTCTCTGGATAAGCAGAACTTTGAAGCAGATATCTCAGCCGAAAGCCTGTCACGTACTTCACTGGGGCAGCTTTCAGCGGGTAGTCAGGTCAATCTGGAGCTGGCTATGCGAGCTGATTCACGATTTGGCGGGCACATCGTCAGTGGACATGTCGATGGCTTAGGCAAAATAACTAATATTAGTTCCGCAGGCGAATCTATTCTGTTGCGTGTCCAATTAGCTGATGATTTGGCCTGCTATGTGGCCGAGAAAGGCTCTGTGACGATTGATGGTGTCAGCCTTACCGTCAATGCAGTGCAGTTAAACGATTTTGAGGTCAATATCGTTCCTCACACACAACAGGAAACAATCATTAAGCAGTACAAACAGGGTAGCCACGTTAATGTCGAGGTTGATATCATTGCACGTTACCTTGAAAGAATGCTTCAATGTAGAAAATTTGGAGCAGGGCCATCGAATAATGATGAATCCCTGCTGGAAAAAATACATGATATGTACGAAGGCGAATAACAAACCTTCGTCCGGAAACTGAACTATGAGTCTCGACAATATAGAAGACATCCTTGACGATTTACGTCAGGGGAAAATGGTCATCCTGATGGATGATGAAGATCGTGAGAATGAAGGTGATCTGCTCATGGCTGCTGAAAGTGTCACGCCAGAGGCCATTAACTTCATGGCCAGGTTTGGCCGTGGGCTGATTTGCCTTACCTTGACAGAAGATCATTGTAACAAGCTTGATCTACCGCTGATGGTGAATAATAACCGTACTCCATACGCTACTAACTTTACCG
>DAOVWW010000238.1 GCA_030636465.1 Gammaproteobacteria bacterium | reverse complement strand
CTTTCCATCATGTGCCAGGCGGGGGTCATTCCAGCGAAAGATGCTGTACAGATTAAGGGTGAAATTCTGTTCAGCGCTATCAATTTTATCCACATCAAGTATGGCCCCTAAAACCCGTATCTCTGTGGCTTTTCCCTCATCCATATTGGGACGACTCATTGATGCGTTGCTAACTTGCGAGCACAGCAATAGTAAAACTGTTAATACCCAAATCTTTTTGATACTTCTCATATTGGCCTTGGTTGTCATCACTTATTTAGTTGCTTGCTGTTCATCACAAAACTTTTCATAACAGCTTACCAGTGTTGGAATTTGTGAAAGAGTGGGTGCGCCATCCATCAGCATTACCAGCGGAACAATCTCAAACACCTGTTCAATTGTTATGCCAAGGTCCAGAACAGCGATTAAATGCAACTCGATCTGTTTTTCATGTTGCATAACTATGGAGACAGCTAGCGCAATCATTTCACGTAATTGCCGTCTTTCAGCAATCTTTGAATAGCTATACTGCCTCCAGTTATCAACCCAGTCACCCCACATGCCTTTACCAGCCTGTGGTGAGGCATTCATAAAAAATATAACTTTTTTCACCAGGCAAAGTTCGCCATCACTGGCCTTAAGCCTTAAGGCCTCGTCTCCGTGTATGGTGATGCACCGCTGGCAGTCTTTATATAATGCCAGGCCCAGAGTAATGAGTTCTTTTTGTAAGCGCGAGAGCAAGCCTTTTTTTGTGCTTTCCTGAGAAAGCTCACCCATAATTTCGAGGAATTCCTGCAGGCCATAACTGTTCGCTTTCTGTATAAAGCTGACTGTGTTGTCTGTTGTCATATTAATCCTTGAGTCGATAACCTGTTTTGAAAATCCAGCCAATAAGAAGAAGACATATCAGCATGAAAACCAGAATCATTACCATGCTTAAACCTACCGCCACATCGGAGACACCATAAAAGCTCCAGCGCAACCCACTGATCAGGTATACCACCGGGTTAAATAGAGTCACTTTCTGCCAGAATGGCGGCAGCATATTGATTGAGTAGAAGGCCCCACCGAGAAAAGTCAGCGGGGTAATAACCATCATTGGTATGATCTGCAGTTTCTGGAAGTCGTCCGCCCACAGGCCAATGATAAATCCAAACATGCTGAATGTAATGGTTGTCAGCAACAGGAAGCCAAACATCCAGAACGGGTGCAAAACCTCATAATCAACGAAAAAATACGCCGTGATAAGTATCAGTACAGCGATAATCATCGATTTTGTCACCGCCGCTCCTACATAACCGATAACAATTTCCAGAGTTGATACCGGTGCGGATAAAACCTCGTAGATTGTGCCTGAAAATTTTGGGAAATAAATTCCGAAAGAGGCATTGGATATACTCTCTCCCAGCAGTGACAGCATAAGCAGTCCCGGTATGATGAATGCCGCATAGGGTATGCCATCGATGTCCCCCATGCGGGAACCAATTGCCGCACCAAAGACAATGAAATAAAGCGAAGTGGTGAGGATCGGCGAGGCAATGCTCTCCATTAATGTGCGCCAGGTACGGGACATTTCAAAGACATAAATGGCACGAATTGCGTAGAAGTTCATGGCTTTAGTGAGGCTCCTTTATCTCTCACAAGACTGACAAAAATTTCCTCAAGCGAGCTCTGGCTGGAATGCAGGTCCTTAAAGTCGATACCCAGTTTGTCCAGCTGGCGCAGTAAATCAGAGATCCCCGTATTTTCCTTCTGTGTATCAAAGGTATATACGAGCACATTTCCCTGATCGGTCAATTCAAGAGAAAAAGTACTCAGTTCGTCCGGGATACTGGACAGGGGCGCCTGCAAGGTCAGTGTCAGCTGTTTCTTACCGAGTTTATTCATCAATACGGTTTTCTCTTCAACTACACTGATCTCACCTTCGCTAATCACTCCTATACGATCAGCCATCTCCTCGGCTTCATCGATATAGTGAGTGGTTAGTATGATGGTTACGCCATTCTCGCGTAAGCGCCTGACCATCCCCCACATACTATGCCGTTGTTCTACATCAATACCGGCTGTTGGTTCATCAAGAAACAATATCTTTGGCTCATGGGCCAGCGCCTTGGCAATCAACACACGTCGTTTCATACCCCCCGATAAGTTAACAATTCGCTCATGCCGTTTGTCCCACAATGACAGGTCGCGCAGAACTTTTTCTATATGTATAGAATCGGGAGCTTTACCGAATAATCCCCGGCTAAAATTCATCGTAGCCAGGACACTTTCAAAAGTGGCAATAGCGAGCTCCTGCGGTACCAGTCCAATCAAGGACCGCGTGGCCCGAAAATTTGATGAATTATCCTCACCATCTATGAGCACCTGCCCTTCACCGGGTGTAACGAGGCCACAGATAATACTGATCAAGGTTGTTTTACCTGCACCGTTTGGGCCTAATAAAGCAAAAATCTCCCCCTGGCGAATATCCAGGTTAATATTTTTAAGCGCATGAAAACCAGACGCATAGGTCTTGCTGAGATTCCTGATTGAAATGATTGGTACCACTCTTACCTCTTCATACGTCTGCCGTAAGCTGCTGAGAGTATAAGACACCCAAACTTTCATGTTTACTATTTTTAACAACATTCACCAAAGAACAGCTAAGCTGTATCCCTATTACATCAATTGCTGGCAATAGAATCAGTCTCTCTATGTTATAATTTTAACCAGATATATTTTAGAGATACTCGAATCATGCAGCAGCGACGCCACGTCCTCATTATTATTCTATTAACTATGCTGCTGCCCTTTAGTTCGACGTTTGCTGAAGAATCTGCCACCGCAGACCTTCCCTACTTTGACTGGACGGTAGACAAGTTTGCCATCAGCGAACCTCTGGGCGGACTCAGCGGGGATATAAAACGGGGTGAAGCCATTGCCGGAAACCAGTCTCGTGGCAACTGCCTTGCCTGCCATCTGCTACCCATACCGGAAGAGCCTTTTTTCGGTAACCTTGGCCCCCCTTTAACAGGCATCGGCTCACGCCAGGAAATTGGCATGCTGCGGCTGCACGTTGTGGATCAATCACGTTTCAACCCGGAAACCGTTATGCCCGGATATTATCGGACGCCGGCTCAACTAAACCGGGTTGCTATCGAGCTTAAAGGCAGGACCTGGCTAAATGCACAGGAAATTGAAGACGTGGTGGCCTACCTGGCCAGTTTGAAATAACAACTCGGCAACAAACATGAAAACACATACCATAACCCATATCTTTAGCTTCACCCTGCTGCTAGTTATTATTTCTGCCCAGGCCCAGGTCCCTAAGTCCGGTTACGATTACCTACTACCTGAAATGAAAGAAATGCAGGATGATGATTTCGGCAATCCTGGCATGATGTCGGTGGATGCCGGCGAAGTACTCTTTTCCACAGTAGGAAAAAACGGGAAATCCTGTGCCTCCTGCCATGGTGATGATGGCAGTAAACTCGATAAAAAAAATATCGCCCGCTACCCGGTTTACAGTATAGAGCAAAAAAAACCGGTCACCCTGCGGGGTAAAATTATCGCCTGTCAGGACGAGAAAATCGGTGGATCCCCTTTGAAATATGCAAGTCAGGAAGCCCTGCAACTTGAAGGCTTTGTACGGCGACTGGCATTGGGAGAAGCTGTAAATGTCGATGTAAGTGGTGCAATGTCTCCACACTACGAGGCTGGAAAGAAACTGTTTCACACACGCTGGGG
>DAOVWW010000001.1 GCA_030636465.1 Gammaproteobacteria bacterium | reverse complement strand
CGATCAGCTTCTGCCTTACGATCAGCTTCTACCTTACGATCAGCCTCTATATTTCGATCTTTATCTATCTCAGTCTTACGGTCAGCTTCTGCTTTACGGGCAACTTGTTGAGCGGCGGTCTGTTTTTTACGTTTTCTCTGATCAAAGATGTTCTTAATCAGTAAATATATTGCCCTTATAGCAAAAAATATAGTGCTGCCAATAGTAAACAGCACAGCCCATACTTTCATTCCGATGTCGCCGAGACTCATTTTCTTCTTTGTTCTCGTCGGGTCTTTAGTCTCAGCGGTCTTAGCCTCGCATGAGGCGATATCCTGACTACCGGATAGTAAAGGATCTATAACATTTACTCCGCAGTTAAAGGAGCTACTGGCGGTAATACAGCCAAGTGGAATCACCAGCAAGGTAAGGAAAGTTGAGACGATCACACCAAACATTAAGGTAATTGCCATGCCATTGAAAATAGGGTCAGTCAAAATAAACAATGAACCCATCACTAGTGCCAGGGCGGTAATGACGATAGGCCGTGTCCGGGTTTTACATGCAAGTATCACTGCCTCGCTAACAGGATAACCTTTAGACACCATTTCTCGAGAATAATCCACGAGTAGAATTGAGTTTCGTACTATGATACCCGCAAGTGCAATGAAACCAATCATTGATGTAGCAGTAAATTCCTTACCCATCAAAGCATGGCCGGGAACAATACCAATAAGAGTCAACGGAATAGGTGAAATAATGATGGCCGGCATAATGAAATTGCCAAACTCCCATACCACCAGCATATAGATAAGAATAATAGCCGCCATGAACGCGCCGCCCATATCACGGAAGGTCTCCCAGGTGACGGTCCATTCACCTGTCCATTCCCAGGTCGATACAGAGGTATCTTCAGGTGTGCCATACCAGGAGAAATCAGGCTTTACACCATCTGGTGCGGTGTAGCCTTCCATCTGGCGCATGATATCGAAAATACCATAAACAGGCGCCGCCAGATCTCCAATCATTTCACCGGTAACAAATTCAACCGGACGGAGATCCTTGTGATAGATGATTGGATCTTCTTTCACCAATACAAACTTACCTAGCTCTGCCAGAGGGATTGTTGTTCCCGACGCAGCAGGGATAGGCAGCTGATCAAGTTGATGCAATTGTGAGCGCTGCGACAATGGCACTTGCATAACGATATAACGCGGCTCAAGGATGTGCTCAACCTTGACATCACCAAGCTTGAAATCACCCATAGCCATGTTCAGGTTACGGTTGATGGCTTCAACGCTGACGCCCCTGCGAACGGCTTTTTCACGGTCTATCTCGAAGTGCCAGACATCATAATCATCGGCCATCATGGTATCAACATCGGTAATGAACTCGGCCTTGTGGAACATGTTTTCCATGTCGCGGGCAAACTGGCGGCGAGTAGCGTCATCCGGACCATAAACCTCAGCGACCATGGTCTGCAATACTGGTGGGCCAGGTGGCATTTCTACAACCTGGATCCTTGCACCCATCTCTTCCGCCAATGGCTCAAGAATAATACGGGCCTCGAGTGCAAGTTCGTGACTGGTTCTTTTACGGTCACCTTTGTCTAACAGCTCGACCTGAATGTCCGCCTCCCAGGGCTGCATGCGCAGATAAGAGTGCCTCACTAAACCGTTAAAATTAAATGGTGACGAAGTTCCTACATAGGATTGCAGTTGGGTGACTTCAGGTAATGCCTGCAGAGCCTTAGTCATCCTGAATGCTACATTACTGGTCTCAGGTAGAGACGTTCCTTCCGGCATATTAATCTGTATATTAAATTCAGCTTTATTGTCCAGCGGCATGATTTTCACCGTGGTCCACTGGAAATAGAAGAATGTCATGCAGGCAAAAAATACGACAAATAAGCTGATCAGAAACATCCGGCCTTTTGTTTTGCTGGTAATAAGTGCTGTCAGGGTAGTACGAAAAAAGCCTTCTATGCGCTCATTGAACTCATGTTCTTTCTTTTCTGCCTTCTTCAGCTGCTTAAGGGAAGGCCTGAGACGCATTGCCAGGTATGGTGTAAAAACAAAGGCTGCAAATAAAGAGAAGAGCATGGCTGCCGAACCCAGCACTGGGATAGGCATCATATACGGCCCCATCATGCCACTAACTGCGCCCATAGGCAGCAATGCAGCAATCACGGTAAATGTGGCCAATATAGTTGGATTACCGACTTCGCGTACTGCATCAACTGCTGTTTCTGTACTGATCGCACCTTCTTCTAGCCAGCGGCGATATATATTCTCGATTACCACAATTGCATCGTCAACAAGAATGCCAATAGAAAAAATCAATGCAAATAAAGAAACCCGATCAATCGTAAAGCCAAGCACCCAGGCAGTAAATACTGTCACCAAAATCACATTGGGAATAACGATTAGGACAACCATGGAGGCTTTAAAGCCGAGGAAGAACCAGATTAGCAACGTGACACAACCGGTCACAAAGAACAGCTTCAATATCAGGCTATTAACCTTATCGTTTGCTGTCTGCCCATAGTTTCGAGTTACCGTTACATTTACATTGTCCGGAATCAGCCTGCCTTTGAGCTTTTCAACTTCGGCCAGTATGTTTTTGGCAACATCAACACCATTACTGCCCTGTTTCTTTGCCACTGCTATGGTTACTGCAGGTGCGCCATCAGGAACCAGCGATGTATCACCCGGATAAGCCGGCCCGGTGTAGAAATTAACCAGGCTACTGGTTTCTTCAGGGCCTTCAATCACATCAGCCACGTCTCTGACATAAACAACAGAGCCATCCTGTGTCCCTATTACCAGATTTTCGATGTCTCTTGCAGTTTTCAGAAAACTGCCAGTGTAAACCTTAAAAGAATTCCTGCCCTTTTCTATAGTACCGGCATTGAGCTCGCCATTAGCACTACTAATTGTCTGAGCGAGCTGGTCAAGTGTCAGATTAAAACCGGCGATACGGGCGGGATCCGCTTCTATTCTTATTTGTTCTGAACGTCCACCGGTAATGAAAGCCTGACTTGTATCTTTGACAGCCTTGAGTTGCTGCATGACATCCAGACTCAGTAGACGAAGGTCATCGTCCCCCAGTTCAGTTGACCATAGCGTTAATGTGACTGCAGGAACATCATCTACAGGTTTTGGTTTAACCAGTGGAGGAGTAGCTCCGGGTGGAATCTTGTCTTTGTTAGATTCCAGCTTGTCATACATTTTGACCAGCGAATCACCCATGTCTTCACCAACCTGGAACTGCACAGTAACCATGGCACTGCCACGCTGGGAAGCCGAATATACATGTTCTATGCCCTGGATCTCTGACATAATTTTTTCCAGGGGGTTTGCAACCATGCTTGCCACCTGGCTTGACGATGCACCCGGGTAGCTAACAAAGATATCCACCATAGGTACGGATATCTGGGGATCTTCCTGACGGGGCGTAAACATCATGCCCATGAAACCAAGCCCAAGCAGGGCAAAGTAGAACAAGGGGGATAAAGGGGAATGGATGAATGACTTGGTCAGTCGGCCAGCAATGCCTAAATCTTCATCGGAATTTTGAATTACATCTTCAAGGGCAGTACTTACTTCCTTAGAGATGTCACTCTCACCGTTCTCCCTGGTGGTATCTTGGTTGTCGTTATCTGTCATTTTTTTTCGTTGTGTTCAGTTTTTTTGACCCTGACGGGGCAACACATAATTATTTACTACGCTGCGACCGACTTTTATTTCGTTGGACGCCACCCAGAGACTATACCTGGAGGTGGATTATCAACTAGCTTCTCATTTCCACTCAATCCAGAGCTAATCACTATCATTCCTTTGCCTGTACGAGTGCCCGTCCTGACAATTCGCATCTCTGCCAGTCCTTCGCTATTTATTATAAATACGGACGGCAAACTTCCGCGCTGAATAATAGCCGACTCAGGTACTACGGGGGTTGCAGTTGAATCACCCTGCCCAACTATGGGTATTTTAACCCGCGCATACATACCCGGCCCGGCAACTGCATCTGTCGGTAAATCCAGCTTTATTTTTACTGTATGTCGATTCGAGTCAGCTACTGGATAGATACGACTCACACGAGCCATAACATCCACGTCCGTGCCATCAAGCCTCACTGGCAGCATCTGCTTAAGTTTCAGGTTTTTCACCAGCCTGACAGGAACGTCAACTTTCACTCGCAGGTACTTGATATGAGCGAATCTAAGTAGCGGCTGCCCCGGTTGCACCGTATCACCCACTTCAACAAGTTTGTCTGTGATCACGCCATCGAAAGGCGCCATAGACTTTGTATCTCTGATTTTTGCATCCAGCTCTGCCAGCCCTGCCTGCGCTTCAAGAAATCCAGCATAGGCCTGATTCATACCAGTACTCTGTGCAATTAAATCCGTTTGCCGATTCAGTCCGGGTTCACCAGCATCAAACATCGTGGCAAAATTACGCGTGAACATGGAATCAAACATCGATGGCACACCCATCCCGGTGGCCTGACGCGTTGAGTCCTGGCTGGCAGGAGACCACAATTCGCGATTATATTGCGCACGGGCGTTTCTTAATGCGCTATCTGCTCCATAGATCCTTGATAGCACTGCCTGCCTTTTAGCCTGCAGGTCATCATCATCTAATGAAACCAACAAAGAATTTTTACTGAAGCTATCACCTTCTGAGCCACTTATTGATGTGACCCTGCCTGGCATCTGCGCATTCAGTATTACTTCTTTATAAGGAATGACGGTACCGCCAAGCACTGAAGAATCACCAACATTTTGTTTCTGTACGTCCACAATCTTCCACGCATAGGCTGCGGGAAAAGCCAGTACCAGAGAAAATGCCGAAACTAATTGAATAAATCTGCGTTTATTTTTTTGCAGCGGGAGCCCTGCCCTGAGTACTGCCATGGATATTCCTCTTTTCTTGAGATTCCCGATGAGTTTGCCTGATAAAAAAAACCAGTCACCCGACAATCATTTAAATTAAATCTTATTTGTGTCGACTAAAGAGTGCTTCTGTAAACCGCTATGTACTATGCCTGCCAAAAACACCCTTTTTTGCACAGACAATTGTCTGCAGCACCCCTTTTTTGGGGTCAAGAACTCTAACATACCTCACATCGCAACGCATTCCAAGATTATTAATATTTGTAACTATTTACCCGCCATTTCGTGATAATTCCTGATAACGTATCCAGTGATGGATATCACGAGCTAACCTGTCAGGATCTTCGATTTGCAATGCGTGCCGGGAATTCTCAATATATTGAATATCTAACGAGGGCTGGTTGCCTTTTTCCAGCAGGGCAATCAATTTTTCATCATCTATCAGCCGGTCGGAACGAGCGAGAAAAAGTTGTACCGGCTGACCAATCCGCTTGATATATTTCTTGATAAAATCCCCCATCCTCATGCTTTGAGTCAGGAAATTCTCATCCAGTTTTTTTACCCGGGATTTATCCTCTGCAAGGGCTGCCTGTATCTCTTTATTGCTAACATGCAGCTCAGGGTCAAATTCGGCCGCCATGTCTCGCTCATGCACAGCAGACATTCCGGCGATAGACTTCATTTTTTGCGTCAGGCTGGAGCCCGGTTTCATCAAGCGGGGGCTGATCAACACCAGGCCTCTGCTCTGTCCTTTATAGGCAATGCCATAGGCCAGTGCAAGTCTTGCTCCCCAATCGTAACCAATCACATAAACTGATTTGTAATATGCCCGCAGCGGTTTTAAAAATGCATGAACATCACTGACATAGTCCTCGTACTGCACGGGCTTACCGTTTACCTTGTGTGGACTTTTGGCACTAAAGCCACTGCCGCGCCGGTCCAGAGCAAAAACGTCATAATCTCTTTCGACAAGATTTTCTGCCAGTGCCCGCCCCCAGCCTGCATGCCCTTCCAGTCCATGCAGGTATATCAGGGCAACGCGCTGCTTCCCGCCTCGACGATAACCGGTAAAGGCCTGTAAAGAACCGTCACTGGCGTGAAACTCACGCTGCTCAGGCAATTCCCGAGGAATCGATGAAAGGTAATTACCCAGATCGTAATCAACCTGGCGCGGTTGTGAAACGCTTGAGTCCGACTGACATGCTGATAAGGTCATTACAGAACCCAGCAACAGCAGGGCAGCCAGAAGTTTCACCTGTTTGTATTGCATTGACAGCCCGGGTCAGACTTTGCCGTATGAAGACAGCCCCGGGTTGCCTTTAACGCCAACCAGCTTGGGTAAATTCATCTTCTTAATCTTGACGGTTTTTTTGTCTTTCAGGTAGTCACTGACGACATCCCAGATTGGCTTACCATCCGGTATATCATTGACCGATGCCCAGCCGGAAACCATATAGTTCTTGCCTGGCTCAATTTTCTTGCCATTATCAAGACGGATATCCGATACGCGATTACCCATCTTGTTGTTTGGTGCAAGCGTATAGTCAAGTCCAGCCACACGAACCATATCACCACCCTGCTGGTAGTATGGGTCTGTATTGAACAGATTATCGGCGACATCCTCTAGGATGACCTGAATTGCCTCGCCAGTCATCTCTCGGCGATAGGTATTCGGATAAGTAATGGCCGTCTGATCCATGACATTCTCAAAGGTAATAGCCTGGCCACCGAGTACCGTCGTGCCCCAGCGGAAGCCAGGAGAAAGAGAAATTTCAGCATCATTGACTTCACGCAGTGCATCGCAAATCACCTGGTCAAACGTACCATTGAAATTACCGCGACGGTAAAGTGTCTGGTCAGCTATGGCCAGTTTTTTGCGCAGCTGCTTACGATATGGTGCACGCACTTTTTCAATATACCTGAACATTTCCGCATCAGCTTCCAGCAGGTTGGAGAACACTGGCATCAGGCGATAACGATAACCCTGTACTTTGCCATTTCTCACATCCAGATCCATGACACCAAGGAACTTTCCATTTGAGCCTGCGTTGGTCACCAGGGTTTTTCCACCTGGATTCTTGATCACAGAGGGCTTTGGTATGCCATCGTGAGTATGGCCACCAAAGATGACATCAATACCGCTCACACGTGAAGCCATTTTCAGGTCCACATCCATGCCATTATGAGAAATCACAACGACTACAGCTGGTTTTTCAGTTTCACGAACCTGATCGACAACTTCCTGCATGGACTCGTCATTAATTCCGAATGTCCAGTCGGGAATAAAGCGTTTTGGATTTGCAATCGGCGTATAGGGGAAGGCCTGGCCAATGACAGCCACCTTGACGCCATTGACATTTTTGATCACGTAAGGCTTGAAGGCAGCGCCAGTATCTTCATTAAAGTCGCTGAAATCAGCAAATTTGTAGTCAAACAGAACATCGTCCTTGACCTTGACATTCTGGGCAACAAAATCGCCCTTAAAGGCACGGACATTATCGATCATTTGCTGATCCTGGTAAGTGAACTCCCAGTGCCCGGTCATCACATCGACACCAAGCAGATTTGTGGCGCCAACCATATCCTTACCCTGTGTCCAGTAAGCTGTAGCAGAACCCTGCCAGGTGTCGCCACCATCTAGCAGCAGGCAATTCTTATCACCCCTGTCACCACGAACTTTCTTCACCAGGGTTGAAAGATGCGCAAAGCCGCCGACCTTGCCGTAAGTCTTGGCCGCTTCGTCATAACCAAGATAAGTAAAGGCATGGGCATCAATAGTGCCGGGTTTAATCTTGAAATGCTTGAGCATCTGCTCACCAACAATGTGCGGCGCCTTACCTTTAGATCCGCCTACACCTAAATTGACATTGGGCTCACGAAAATAGATAGGGTTTAACTGCGCATGACAATCTGTCATGTGCATCAGGCAAACATTGCCAAATTTTTTCTGGTCATACATAGCGGCCGGGTTCTTAGCGGCCATTGCGCTGGTAGGCAACATTCCTGAAGCACTGGCTATGCCAAGCAACTGGACAAACTCTCTGCGTGAAAGGTTCATTCTTTATCCTCTGGTATTTAACTGCGTTAAAGCTTTCGCGATTTAATTTCTAATTTTTTTCAAGGAAATTTATCTATCAAATTTTATTGTATTTTGCAGGGAACATAATCAGCTGTTGATTGTTTAATATCCCCCACAAACGGCCTTTGTATCTCCAAAGTTTGCCACAGCATGAAACATAGCAAACCGATCGCCTTCTGGAAAGTAAATTCAGCAAAGAATTATGGTTCTTCCTTGCTAGTTGGAGTGTTGAGGGAGGAAAATGAAACATCGGTAAGACTATCACCCAATTCACCTTTTTCACCGCGGCTGCTTTCGAGCTTGATCTTCAATCGCAAATCGTTGCCTGAATCGGCCGCGCGTATACAGTCATCGTACTCGATCAAACCATCTTCAAACAGCTGAAACAACGACTGATCGAAAGTTTGCATGCCGCTATCTGTCGATTTAGCGATCACGCTTCGGATCTCGGGAATCCTTCCTTTTAGAATCATTTCTGAAATCAGAGGTGAGGTAATCATAACTTCTATTGCCGGTACTCGCCCGTCCTCTCCACGTCTGCGTAATAAGCGCTGCGAGATAATGGCGTGCAGATTCATCGATAAATCGAGATAGAGCTGATTATGTCTTTCTTCCGGGAAGAAGTTGAGAATACGCTCCAGTGCCTGGTAGGTATTGTTTGCATGCAGCGTCGCCAGGCATAAATGCCCCGTCTCTGAGAATATGATGGCTTTCTCCATGGTGTCCCGGGTACGAATTTCACCGATCAAAATCACATCGGGCGCCTGGCGCATGGCATTGATCAGGCCAGATTCGAAGGTTTCTGTATCAACGCCAACCTCACGCTGAGTGATGACACAATTTCGATGTTCGTGTATGTATTCAATCGGGGCTTCAATGGTAATGATATGACCGCAGCTGTTTTCATTCCGATAACCAATTAAGGCCGCCAGGGAAGTAGATTTACCTGTACCCGTACCACCGACAAATAAAACCAGACCACGCAGCACCATGGCGATCTCGCTGAGTACAGGCGGCAGATTTAATTCTTCAAATTTTGGTATACGGGTTTCAATGGTACGCAGTACCATGCCCACCATACCCTGCTGAACAAAAACATTGACACGAAATCGACCGATCTTTTTAGGATGAATCGCAAAGTTACATTCGTTGTCCTCTTCAAAGTTACGACGCTGATCTTCATTCATAATCCCATAGGCAAAACCACGGCTTTCGTCCGGGGTCAACGCCTGTTTGGTGACCGGGGTAATTTTGCCATCTACTTTTAAGCAGGGCGGCACACCGGCAGTAATGAACAGATCAGATGCATTCTTCAGCACCATTAATTTAAGCAGGTCAGTAAATACCATATCTTATCGCCCCCGCGGCGAAGGCATACCGCTAGTTGAGGCCTCGAATTTCTTTTTATCTGATGCCCTGCTGCGTGCCTCGTCTACATGGACGATTCTGTTTCTAACCAGGTTTAATAGACACTGATCCAGAGTCTGCATGCCTAATGAGCCACCCGTCTGGATTGATGAGTACATCTGGGCAATCTTGTTTTCACGAATCAAGTTTCGTATTGCGGATGTCGCGATCATGATTTCATGCGCCGCCACACGACCCCCGCTTATTTTTTTCATCAGGGTTTGTGCAATAACAGCACGCAGTGACTCGGACAGCATGGAGCGAACCATTTCTTTCTCGGCCGCCGGGAATACATCCACAATACGGTCAATAGTTTTTGCCGCTGAGGTGGTATGCAAGGTACCAAAAACCAGGTGCCCGGTTTCTGCTGCAGTCAGCGCCAGTCTGATGGTTTCCAGGTCACGCAATTCACCTACAAGAATAATGTCAGGATCTTCACGCAAGGCGGAACGCAGGGCCTCAGGAAACCCAAGTGTATGGGTGCCGACCTCTCGCTGGTTAACCAGGCAGCTTTTGCTGGTATGCACAAATTCGATAGGATCTTCTATCGTCAGAATATGGTCTGAGCGCTCCTCGTTAACATAATTGACCATTGCCGCCAGCGTAGTAGATTTACCCGATCCCGTCGGGCCGGTGACCAGCACCAGACCACGCGGCTGACTGGAAATCTTCTTGAAGATTTCCGGTGCATTAAGCTGCTCCAGAGATAGCACCTTGGAGGGAATGGTTCGAAAAGCTGCCGCCGGACCACGTTGCTGATTAAAAGCATTAACACGGTAACGGGCAATGCCGGGTAACTCAAAGGCAAAATCTGTTTCCAGAAACTCCTCGTAATCCTTCTGCTGCTTATCATTCATGATATCGTAAATCATGTCATGAACAACCCGGTCTTCCAGCGATTCAACATTGATACGTTTGATATCACCATCTACACGTATAAGAGGCGGTAACCCTGCGGAAATATGCAGGTCAGATGCACCCTGTTTATGTGAAAAAGCAAGTAACTCGGCAATATCCATCAAAGGACTCCCTTTAGTGTTGTATCCCAGTAAATCTTTTTGTTATTGAGACATCTGCTGTTTTTAGATCATATATTATTGTTATCCGGTAGAATACGTCTTCAAACAAAGAATGCCAATAGCATGGTGTACTTCTATTGATTCTGGATATGCCAGATTGAAATTCAAAACCTGTCATATCAAGACAAGAATCGCATGTAATAGCTAGCTATTGCGAAGATTCTTAACGCAGAGATGGCAGGTTTTGGATTCAATATGAATTTTCATGGATTAATAGAAGTACAGCATGAACCTAGAAACAAGAAAAGAACAGCTGGATCAGCGAATAATCAATGCCGTTAATCGGATCGGGCGGCAGCCTGCAGAGATTAAGCTGCTGGCCGTCAGCAAAACACGACCCGCAACGGCCATTCGCTCACTTGCCGCTCTTGGGCAACAGGCATTTGGAGAAAATTACCTGCAGGAGGCTATAAATAAGATTTTACAGCTTGCAGACCTTGAGCTTGAATGGCATTTCATAGGCCAGATACAGAGGAATAAAACAGCTGCTGTTGCTGAAAACTTCGACTGGGTACAAAGCATTGATCGCCATGTCATTGCTGAACGCCTTTCAGCCCAGAGACCGGAATCTCTGGCAGATTTGAATGTGTGCATACAGGTTCGCATGAGTAAAGAAGCGGGTAAAGGCGGCGTTTCAAAAGAAGATCTGTTCGCATTAGCCGAGACAATCGCCACGCTGCCACGAATAAACTTTCGCGGCTTGATGGCTATCCCTGAAAACACCTCGGATAGAGATAAACAAAGACTGGCATTTCGTGAAATGAACAGTTTGTATAAAAAACTTAAAACCCTGCACAACACGGTAGACACGCTATCAATGGGGATGACCGGTGATTTTGAACTGGCCATTGAGGAAGGCAGCACGATGATAAGAGTGGGTACCGCACTGTTCGGACCTCGACCAAAAATACAGCCTTGAAACTTGAAACTTGAAACTTGAAACTTGAAACTTGAAACTTGAAACTTGAAACTCATGAATAATATCGGATTTATTGGCGGCGGCAACATGTCCGAGAGCCTGATAGGCGGCCTGCTCGCCAGCGGACACAAGGCCTCGTTAATACAGGTCTCTGAGCCGGATAAAAATCGACGGGAACTGTTAGAAAAAAAATACGGTGTAAAAGCCATGGAAAGCAATGTTGAGCTGGTCAATCATTGTGACATGATCTTGTTCGCCGTTAAACCACAGCTGCTGCAGCAAGTTGCGTTGCCTCTCCGGCAGGTAGTACAGGAAAAAAAACCTGCAGTCATTTCGATTGCCGCCGGCGTCAGAAGTGCAGATCTTGAAAAATGGCTGGGCGGAGAACTGGCAATTATACGGGTCATGCCCAATACACCTGCCCTGGGCGGTGGTGGTGCTTCGGGTTTATATGCCAACCTCCGGGTTAGCGATCAGCAAAAGGATCGGGCTGAATCAGTAATGCGCGCAGTTGGCCTGACAGTCTGGCTCGATAACGAATCTCAAATAGACATAGTTACGGCTCTTTCTGGTAGTGGCCCGGCCTATATATTTCGCATTATTGAAGCAATGGAAAATGCAGCGACCCGGTCAGGACTTGCTAGAGAGACAAGTCGTTTGCTAGCAATAGAGACTGTCCTGGGCGCAGCGAAACTTGCGGTAGAATCCGAAGACTCACCTGCAGAATTACGCCACAAGGTGACCTCGCCCGGTGGCACCACTGAACAGGGACTGATACAGCTTGAACAGGGTGATATCGAGCAACTAATCCAGGATGTCATCAATGCAGCAATAAAACGTTCTCAGGAAATGGGCGATGAACTGGGGGCGGATTCATGACAGGCCAGTACCTTGCAAATAGCGCAGCATTTATCATTCAGACACTTTTCGGGCTTTATATCCTGGCAGTTTTACTACGTTTCCTATTTCAGATATTAAGAGCCCCTTTTCGCAATCCTGTATCGCAATTCATCGTCACGCTGACCAATCCAGTGTTACGCCACCTGCGTCGCTTCATACCCGGTTATGCAGGCGTAGACATCGCTTCAATCGTGCTGATGCTCGGCCTGCAAATGCTGGAACTATTACTGGTAGCACTACTCTATGGCCAAACCCCCGCTATAGCCGGGCTGGTCGTATTATCAATAGGCCAGCTGCTTGAAATGACCGTTTATGTGTTTATGTTTGCTGTATTTGCCCGCATCATCATCGCCTGGGTTAATCCACAGCTTTACAATCCCATCACATCATTACTGGCCAGTTTGACTGATTTCATGATGCAGCCGGCCAGGCGATATATACCGCCAATCGGCATGCTAGATCTATCGCCTATGGCTGTCTTTCTGTTACTTGGTCTCATTTTGCGCTTGATTGTTCAACCAATACTTGATATTGGTGCACGTATGCTTCTGTAATTTAAACAATATTTATGGTAAATAATGATAAAACTTCGCATCAAGGTAGCTACTGTAGACGGCAAAGCCAATAAGGCGATTATAAATGTTTCTCTCAAATGAATTTCGTGCACCGAAATCACAAATAATTATACTGAATGGGCACAGCAACAATAAGAAGATAGTTAAAATTGAAAAGCCTCACCGCTTACCAGTATGGCTGGTCTGGCGTTTGTAGCTTAGTCCTTAACAGATATGCATAAATTTGATAATTAATACGGTAATCGTAAATAAAAATTATGAGCATCACAGCACTACAAAGAAAACTGGATAACTATACAAGTTGGCGTACCAGCCTTCTTACTGAAATAGAAGCCTACAAAAGTTGGCTGGATGAGGAGAGTCTGCTCGAAGGTGAAGAAGAGCTTCGGGTGCTTGAACTGATTGACTCTTTGAAATCAGACAAAATAATGCTTGCTCTGGTTGCAGAATTCTCACGCGGTAAAACAGAGCTGATCAATAGTATCTTCTTTGCCGATTATAAAAAGCGCCTGCTGCCCTCCTCAGTTGGTCGCACAACCATGTGTCCAACTGAAATCGCCTATGATGAAAAACTTCCTCCCTTTATCCAACTACTGCCTATAGAGACGCGCAAGTCCTCACTCACCATAGATGAATATAAGGAAGCTGCAGTAAACTGGTCGCGCATCGATCTGGATATAGACGATCCTGAGCAAATGACCGAGGCCCTGCTGCAGCTGGTTCAGACCAAAGAAATTTCTGAACAGGAAGCCAAAGAACTGGGTTTCCCACCACATACGCTGGACCTTCTGGAAAACAATAAGCTGCAGGTGCCAGTCTGGCGCCATGCAATGATTAATTATCCGCATCCTCTGCTAAAGAGTGGCCTGGTAATACTTGATACCCCGGGGCTGAATGCACTGGGTACTGAGCCAGAATTAACACTAAACATGCTGCCTCAGGCACACACCATCATGTTCATCCTGGCTGCCGATACTGGCGTCACACGCTCTGATATGGATATCTGGCGCAACCACATCACCGTCGCACTCAACCCCCGCGAACAAAATGTGATGGCGGTTCTAAACAAAATTGATACCATGTGGGATGATCTGCATGATGACTCTTTTACCCAGGCCAACATTCGGCGACAGATAGAAGAGACTTCGCGCATACTGGATATTGATGAAGATCTCGTCGTGCCTGTATCTGCTCAAAAAGGTTTGATTGCAAAAGTAAAAAATGACCGTTTGCTGTTAAATCGCAGCGGCTTGCCTAAACTTGAGGACAAGCTCTCAAATGACCTGATTGACAAGAAGCAGGCATTGATACAGCGAAAAGTACAGCGAGAGCTGGGCGTTATGGTTAAAGCGACCAAGGATGTCTATCTCTCTCGTCTCAATGGACTGGTAAAGGAACGCCATGAAATCCTGAATCTAAGAGGAAAAAGTAAAACTATACTGATTACCCTGAGTAAACAGCTGCAGGCCAAAAGCCGCCGCCTGTCACTGGCGATGGATGACTACCATAAAACTGTACGCATAATGAATGATCAGGCTAAACGCCTGCGGCAGCACTTAAGCAGTAAGAATATAGACTTCATGATTGGTGCCTCTCGTGCAACCATGCAGGAAACCTGGAATACCTTCGGTCTGAAACGCGGCATGAAAGATTTCTTCGATCAGGCGGAAGAACGATTATCCGAGGTCAACAAGGGCTCAGTTAAACTAAGCGGCCTGGTTGACAGGATATACAAAGAATTCAAAACGCGCCACAAACTGGAAATGGCACAGCCGCCACAATTTGATATCGAACCTTTCATCGAGGATTTCGTACACTTACGGCAGGATGGTGAACAGTTCCGTGATAGCATGATGCTGGTCGTTACCGAACAGCACTTTGTCATCAAACGATTTTTTATCACCATGGCAAGTCGTGCCAGACGCATACTGGATGAGACAAATTTCGCATTGAGGGCCTGGTCCAAGGCTATACTCCAGCCTATCTCAACTCAGATAGAAGATCATAAAGATCAGATTGGCAGGCGACTCTCTAACATCGAGAAACTTAAATCTAACCACAGCAACCTGGAACAGCGCGTCTCCAACATCGAAAAGCAAATTACCGAATTGCGAGATAAAACTATGACGTTGCAAAGAATACTTGCCCGCATACAAAGTTCTGAATAGCTTCTGGGGTCAAACGGTGGGCATAAATAATTATATCAATACACTACCTGCTACCGACTCATCTCGTTATAATCTCTACTGCCTTTAGGCGCCATTTTTTTACACACCAACACGACACTAATGAGACCCTTTTAAACGATGCCTGAAAAAATACCTGACGGCTCAATTGGACTTGTTAAATCATCAACTTTTCACTTCGACCAGCCACTTTCACTCGCCTGTGGTGCGACACTGGATGAGTATGAACTGGTCTACGAAACCTATGGGGAGTTAAACACCTCTCGTGATAATGCCATACTGGTCTGCCATGCATTAAGTGGCACCCACCATCTGGCAGGGTATTACTGCATGGAGGATCGCAAACCTGGCTGGTGGGAGAATATAGTTGGTCCGGGAAAAGTTATTGATACCAATAAGTTCTACGTCGTCGGTGTAAACAACCTTGGTGGCTGCCATGGATCAACCGGCCCAACATCCAGAAATCCTGAGACGGATAAACCCTACGGCCCTGACTTTCCCATAGTAACAGTCGGTGACTGGGTTGAATCTCAACAAAGACTCTCCGAAAAACTTGGCATAGAACAATGGGCAGCTGTCATCGGCGGCAGTCTGGGTGGCATGCAGGTTTTACAATGGGCTATCGATTTTCCAGATAGTCTGCGGCACGCCATAGTCATCGCCGCAGCACCAAAACTGACCGCCCAGAACATTGCATTTAATGAAGTAGCACGCCAGGCTATTCGTACCGATCCAGCGTTTTATGATGGCCATTATTACGAACACGACACCATACCTGAAAGCGGTTTGCGCATCGCCCGTATGCTCGGCCATCTTACCTACATGTCTGACGATATTATGGCTGAAAAATTCGGTCGAGCGCTAAGGGAAGATACAATAAACTTTGACTATGGTGTCGAATTTCAGGTAGAAAGCTACCTCAGGCACCAGGCTGACAGCTTTGTCGGCACGTTTGATGCTAATACATATTTATTAATGACCAAAGCTCTTGATTATTTCGACCCGGCAGCCGCAACGGGAAGTGATCTTTCAGCTGTTATGACTAATGTCAGTGCAGATTTTTTTGTACTGTCTTTTACCAGTGACTGGCGATTTTCTCCGCAGCGCTCTCACGAAATCGTCAAAGCCCTGCATGACAATGACCTGAATGTCAGTTACGCTGAAATTGAGTCTCATCATGGCCATGATGCTTTTCTTCTTCCGCTGCCTCAATATTTGTCTGTGCTAGGCGCATACATGGAAAGAATTGCCACGGAGAGTTCAATATGAGCCTTTCCCGTTCAGATTTTCAGGTGATTTCTGACTGGATCAGTCCAAATGCCCGTGTGCTTGATCTTGGCTGTGGCAATGGAGAATTACTAAGCGCATTATCTAAAAATCAGGGAGTTTCAGGCTACGGCATTGAGATTGATGACAAAAACATCTCCCAGTGTATAAATGCTGGTGTTAACGTCATACAACGCGACCTGGACCTCGGGCTCTCTGATTTTGATGAAGACTCCTTTGACTATGTAATACTGTCCATGACACTGCAGGCATCTAACTACCCGCACCGCCTACTGGGTGAAATGTTACGCGTTAGCGCTGAGGGCATCGTCACCTTTCCAAATTTTGGTAACATCAAATCGAGAATACAACTGGGACTGGGAGGGAGAATGCCGGTCAACAGAACTCTGCCCCTGGAATGGTACAACACACCCAATGTCCATCTTTGCACGCTTAAAGATTTTGAAGAACTATGTGAAAAACTCGATATAGAAATACTCGAGCGACGCGCTGTAAGTCATAACAATAAGAGTGGACCTGGGCTTAAACTATTCCCCAATCTATTTGGCGAGATTGCTTTGTACCGCTTCCGAAAAAAGGTTTAATGACTAAATCCACCTTTACCAGCTGGACAACATCCTTCCAGATTTATAAAGAACCCAAAGTACTGGCCATGTTATTTCTTGGCTTTTCTGCAGGTCTGCCCATATTGCTGGTTTTCGGAACACTGTCAGCCTGGCTAAATTCAGAAGGTGTAGACAAAACCACTATCGGCTTTGTCAGTTGGGTTGCATTGGCCTATGGATTAAAGTTTCTCTGGTCTCCACTAGTCGACCGAATGCCATTACCGCTGTTAACCCGATGGCTTGGACAGCGTCGCAGCTGGATGCTACTGGCTCAGATTGGTGTCATCACAGGACTACTTGCCCTATCAGTATCTGATCCTACAGTCAGCCTGGCTACTGTAGTTGCCTTTGCTGTCCTGACTGCTTTTTCATCCGCCACACAGGACATCACCATCGATGCCTGGCGAATTGAAGCGATTGAGGATGAATTTCAGGGAGCAATGGCAGGCACTTATCAGCTAGGGTACCGTATAGGAATGATACTCGCTGGCAGCATGGCATTCGTCATCGCTGACTTCTACTCCTGGTCCAGTGCTTATCTATGCATGTCTCTATTCATGATTGTAGGCATCATCAGCACATTCGTCATTTCAGAGCCGGATCACGCTCTCAGAGATAAAGAGTGGGAAACGGAAGAACGTGTACTTTCATTGCTGGAACGTAAACAACATCTGCCTGAAAAGATAAGAAACCTGCAAGCCTGGTTTGTCGGTGCTGTCATATGCCCATTCGCTGATTTCTTTGCACGAAATGGCTGGAATGCTTTTCTCATTTTATCTTTTATTGCTGTGTTCAGAATGAGTGACATTACCCTGGGTGTGATGGCCTTCCCTTTCTACCAGGATATGGGTTATAGCGGTACTGAAATTGGTCTCGTCAGTGGTCTGGTGGGTAAATTTGTCACTATTTCAGGTGCCTTGATTGGTGGCATACTTGTCGTTCGATATGGTGTGTATAGAATGTTAATGGCAGGCGCCATTATCGTTATTCTTACT
>DAOVWW010000052.1 GCA_030636465.1 Gammaproteobacteria bacterium | reverse complement strand
TCTATATAGGGGCCTCTTTTTATTATGAATATTCATGAATAAATAGAGGTGCCCTATAGTATTACCCCAGCGGCTACTCTGATTATCTTATGAACACTATGCCCTTTAAAACGGCATGGTTGTTTCGCAACCCCCATTTCCAGACCATCTGGCCTGCCCTCTTTCGGCGCGCACAAAAACCTGCCTATAAACGACAACGCCTGGAACTTTCTGATGGCGATTTTATCGACATAGACTGGTGTGAAACTGATAATGTCGACGCACCCGTTGCGTTACTGTTACATGGACTGGAAGGCAGCTCAGACTCCCCATACATACATGGCGTGGTCAATGTACTCAATAAACAGGGCTGGCGCTGTGCAGCGATAAACTTTCGTGGCTGCAGTGGAGAATCAAACCGTTTGCCTAGAAGCTACCACTCAGGTGCAACGGATGATCTCGATGAAATTATTACGCTATTAAGAGAGCGCCAACCTGAATCAGCCTATTATGCTGTTGGCTTCTCACTAGGCGGCAATATCCTGTTAAAGTGGTGCGCAGAAACAGGCAGGAAAAACCCGCTAAATGCCGCGATCGCCGTCTCAGTACCCTACAAACTCGCCGTCGCAGGACAAACACTCGATGGTAAAGGGCTTTTCAGAAGACTCTATCGTTGGCGACTGTTAAGCAGCCTCAAAAAAAAGCTTATACAGAAAATTGAGCTGGGCACCATGGATCATGACATTGCCGCCATCAAGCGCATACAAAGCTTCTATGAATTTGATGATCGCTTCACCGCGCCCCTGCATGGCTACAAAAATGCAGATGATTACTACAGCCGGGCAAGCAGTCACCCACATCTGGGTAAAATTCAGATACCGACACTCTTACTGCATGCAAGGGATGATCCATTTATGAATGACAGCGTCATGACTGAACAGACTAAACGTAGCCCCAGGGTTAAACTTGAACTCAGCACACATGGCGGACATGTTGGTTTCTATCAGCCATCCTGGAACGGCAGCAGTTACTGGTTTGAAACACGCATTAGCGACTTCTTAAAGAAAATTGAAGGGGAAAGATAAAAGGTGAAAGAGGAAAGAGCCTCTGGTTTTGTAGGTTCGAATTTATTCGAACACCCCCTGTGCGAATGAATTCGCACCTACAACATGCTCATCTTGTTCTGTTGACCTACGTGTAGGCACCATTTCATCTCTCTCGATACAGTTTTACTATACTTCGTGGACGTATCTGGTGGTGCTTCGCTACCACCACGAATAATTTCATGGGACAGCTGTGACCTTTTACCTGCTTTTTTAACAGACATAAAAAAAGGGCCTTACGGCCCTTTAATTACAAATTAATTGAGAAAAAACTCAATCAAGCTGCATCTTCATCACTAATAGCTTTCATACTCAGGCGGATACGTCCCTGACGATCAACCTCCAGCACTTTAACCTTGATGACATCACCTTCTGACAGTTTGTCACTAACTTTCTCTACGCGCTCGTTAGAGATCTGTGAGATGTGCACCAGGCCATCTTTACCAGGCAGAATAGTAACGAATGCACCGAAGTCCATCAGTTTGGCTACTTTGCCTTCGTAGATAGTGCCTACTTCAACATCAGCAGTGATCTGTTCGATACGTTTCTTAGCTTCCTGCCCGGCTGCATTATCAGTAGAACCAATTTTGACCGTGCCATCGTCCTGAATATCTACCGTTGCACCGGTTTCTTCAGAGATCGAGCGGATAGTTGCTCCGCCTTTACCGATGACGTCACGAATCTTGTCAGTTGGTATCTTCAGGGTAATGATGCGTGGAGCGTAATCAGACATTTCTTCACGAGGGGCGTCAATGACTTTGGCCATCTCAGCAAGGATATGCTCTCTGCCTTCTTTAGCCTGACTTAAAGCAATTTCCATGATTTCCTGGGTAATGCCTTCAATCTTGATGTCCATCTGCAGCGCAGTCACACCTTCGGTGGTACCTGCTACTTTGAAATCCATATCACCAAGGTGATCTTCGTCGCCGAGGATATCTGACAGTACGGCAAATTTCTCACCGTCTTTGATCAGCCCCATAGCAACACCGGCAACAGGTGCTTTAGTTTTTACACCGGCATCCATCATCGCCAGAGAAGCGCCACAAACGGAGGCCATAGAGCTGGAGCCGTTACTTTCTGTAATTTCAGAAACAACACGGATAACATAAGGGAATTCTTCAAGAGTCGGAACAACTGCAGCAACGGCGCGTTTAGCCAGCTTTCCATGGCCGATTTCACGACGCTTAGGGCTGCCTACACGGCCTGTTTCACCAACAGAGAATGGTGGGAAGTTATAGTGCAGCATGAACGGATCACGGTAGCTGCCTTCCAGTGCATCAATAATCTGTGCATCACGCTCAGTACCGAGAGTGGTAACCACCAGTGCCTGAGTCTCACCACGGGTGAACAGGGCTGAACCATGTGCACGGGGTAATACACCAGTACGGATAGTAATTGGGCGGATGGTACGCGTATCACGACCATCTATACGTGGCTGACCATCAAGGATACGGCCACGGACAATTGATTTTTCCAGACCTTTGATGGCGCCGGAGATTTTTTCAACTTCTTCCTGAGTAGACTCAAAGTTAGAAATCTCATCCATAATCTCGCTGCGTACGGCAGAACATTTGTCCTGACGGGACATTTTGTCAGCAGTACTGTAGGCATCTTCAAGACCTGCAGCACCAACTGCAGCAACTTTTTCAGCTAATGCTTCATCCTTTACTGGAGCAGTATATTCGCGCTGTTCGGTGCCCACTTCTGCAGCCAGTTCACGGATTGCATTAATGGCAACCTGCGACTGTTCGTGACCGAACATAACAGCACCCAGCATCACTTCTTCTGATAACACTTTAGCTTCAGATTCAACCATCAGCACAGCACTTTCGGTACCGGCGACGACAAGATCAAGATCAGATTCTTTCAGTGCTTCGGCACCCGGGTTGAGGACATATTCACCGTTGATATAACCAACGCGAGAACAGCCTACCGGGCCATTAAAGGGTAAACCAGAAGTTGCCAGTGCAGCAGAGGTACCAAGCATCGCAACCACATCAGGATCTACATCCGGGTTGATTGACATGACGGTACAGATAATCTGCACTTCATTGACATATCCTTTAGGGAATAAAGGACGCATCGGACGATCGATCAGGCGACAGATTAATATCTCTTTTTCTGAAGGACGACCTTCACGACGGAAGAAGCCACCGGGAATACGACCCGCAGCATAAACTTTTTCCTGAAAGTCGACGGTTAAAGGAAAGAAATCCTGACCCGGACGAGCACTCTTGGCACCAACTACTGTGACCATGACGACTGTGTCGTCCATGCTTGCCATGATTGCAGCATCTGCCTGACGCGCAATTTCACCTGTTTCCAATGTAACGGTGTGCTCACCGTACTGAAATGACTTACTTACCTTTTTCAAAATTCACCCTCTACTCGAACTATGTCCGACTGACGTATTTCAACTAAACAACAAAAACCTGAGACTATTTACGCAGACCCAGACGTGCGATCAAATTACGATAGCGTTCTGAATCGCGACTCTTAAGATAATCAAGCAGCTTGCGACGCTTGCTTACCAGACGCAACAGACCCTGTCGTGAATGATGATCATGGATGTGCTCCTTGAAATGGCCGGTCAGATCTGTGATCCGTGCGGTCATAAGGGCTACCTGTACTTCTGGCGAACCTGTATCTTTACTATCAGTTCGATAGTCTTCAACAATCTTCGCCTTTGCTTCTGCATTCAAGGCCATTTTTTCCTCTCTGGATTATCCTTGCAAGTTACGATCAATAAAACCCGCGTATTCTACCTGCGTACCGCCTATTCCTCAATACTAATATTGAAGCCTGGCAGTAACTACTTTAACTCCAAAAATCACCCCGAAATAAGGTGATCACATTAAATAAATAGTTTAGAAACAGCTCATTACTCATTGTTTTAATTAAGAATACTCATAAATCAATGATTATCAGCATTGGTATTCAATAACCTTTTAGGTTTAATTCTGTGCCCGGACAGGGCTACACCTATTCCAATAAAGTCACCATTTTCAAGATATACCCGCACCAGCCCCTCTTCAGCATCATCGGCAGTGCGCACTTCCTGGCCCTGGAAAAAGTAGTACGATGCGTCATCTGACAGGCTGACAGCCTGCATAGCACCTATTCCTGCATCCAATGGCAGCAGCTGTTCATGCTGCTCCAAGTTATTCATTGCGGACAGGTCTTCCATACCAATGGAGTCTTCTATAAGGAATTTTCCTACAGCCGTTCTTCTTAGCTTTGTAACGTGTGCTCCACAGCCCAGCTCCTCACCCAGGTCCACTGCCAGGCTACGAATATAAAAACCCTTGGAACAGTGAACATCCAGTTCAACTGATTCGCCATCGAAAGAAATCAGATTTAATTCAAATATTTCAACGCTGCGGGGTTTGCGCTCTACTTCTATGCCCTGCCTGGCAAGCTTGTAAAGTGGCTGGCCATCCTTTTTTAAGGCTGAATACATTGGTGGAATTTGTTCGATGATGCCAGTAAACCGGGCAATTCCCTGCTTTAGCTGCTGCAAAGTAACATTAACCGGGGTTTTATCGACCACCTCACCCTCACCATCACCGGTAGTCGTCGTCTCACCTAGCTTAAAGGTCGTCAGGTATCTTTTATCAGAATCCAGCAAATACTGACTGAGTTTTGTTGCTTCACCAAAACAGATGGGTAATAAACCGCTGGCAAGGGGGTCGAGGCTGCCAGTGTGGCCGGCCTTACGTGCATTTAACAGGCGCTTGACCTGTTGCAGGGCTCGGTTAGAGGAAAGCCCAATTTCCTTGTCATACAAAAGAATACCATCGATAGCGTCCAGATGGCTTTTTGAGCGTCTGCTCACTCTTTCGGCCCGTCCTCATCGATATTCAGGTCTTCTATTAATTTGCCAACACGCAGGCTGCGCTCGATAGATTTATCGTAGACGAATTTTAATTTTGGGATATAACGAAGCTCTACACTTTTTGTCAGATGATGACGAATAAAACCGGAAGCATTGTTAAGGACTTTCTCGGTTGCTTTTATTGCTTTCGCATCACCCTGCATAATGAAATAAATTCGAGCAGAGGACATATCTCGGGTCATTTTAGTATAAGTCACCGTGACAGCGGCAGCACGCGGATCATTCATACCTTTCTGAATGATATTTGCGACTTCACGCTGAATTACTTCAGATACGCGAGCAGAACGACTAAAATCTCTAGGCATTGCGGCAGGGATTAATCCAGGGTTCTTTTCGTTTCGATCACTTCAAAGACTTCAATCTGGTCACCGACCTTAATATCGTTGTAATTTTTTACACCGATACCACATTCCAGTCCATTCTTAACCTCGTTGGCATCATCCTTGAATCGGCGCAGTGAATCTAGCTTGCCTTCAAATATAACTACATTATCACGCAACACACGAACGGGGTTGTTGCGCTTGATGGAACCCTCTATCACCATACAGCCAGCGATGGCGCCGACTTTTGAAACAACGAAAACATCACGCACTTCTGCCAGGCCGGTAATTTCTTCCTTAATTAAAGGTGACAACATGCCCTCAATTGCCGCCTTCACCTGATCAACTGCATCATAGATAACTTTATAGTAATAGACTTCGACGCCTTCATTCTCGATCAGCTTCCTGGCCGCCATATCTGCACGCACGTTGAAAGCGATAATAATCGCCTGTGAGGCCAACGCAAGATTGACATCAGATTCGGAGATGCCACCGACCATGCCATGTACTACATTTACTTTCACTTCATCAGAGGACATTTTTTCCAATGATTGACTGAGCGCTTCAACAGACCCCTGTACATCAGCCTTCACCAGCAGATTAAGTGTTTTCTTCTCACTCTGTGAGTCTTCCATGTTCTGGAATATATTTTCCAGCTTGCTGGCCTGCTGACGAGCGAGCTTGGCTTCTTTTGCCTTACTTTTACGGTACATCGCAATTTCACGAGCCTTGCGCTCATCACTTGCAACAACGACTTCATCACCCGCTGTTGGCACGCCCGACAGGCCTAAAATTTCAACCGGCATAGATGGACCAGCAGACTTGATGATTTTACCTGTATCATCATGTATTGCCCTAACCTTGCCACTTTCCTGTCCGGCAATAATAATATCGCCTTTATTCAAAGTACCAGACTGAACCAGTATAGTTGCTACAGGACCACGTCCTTTATCCAGGCGGGCTTCTACTACCATGCCTTTCATTTGCCCGGTAACGGGTGCTTTCAATTCTAGTATTTCTGTTGTCAGCAGGACACTTTCCAGTAAGGCATCAATACCTTCACCTGTATGTGCAGAGACAGCAACAGACATGACGTCTCCGCCGAAATCTTCTACAAATACTTCATGTGAACTTAGCTCTGACTTAACTCGTTCTGGATCGGCCCCTTCTTTATCGATTTTGTTTATAGCAATAATTATAGGGACACCTGCCGTTTTAGCGTGGTGTATCGCTTCAATAGTTTGAGGTTTAACACCATCGTCAGCGGCTACAACAATAATTACAATATCAGTGGCTTTCGCACCACGCGCACGCATGGCACTAAAGGCTTCATGGCCAGGAGTATCAAGGAAAGTCATACCTCCATGCCCGGTATCAACATGGTAGGCACCAATATGCTGGGTAATGCCGCCTGCTTCGCCGCTGGCTACGCGCGTATCACTAATGTAATCGAGTAACGAGGTCTTGCCGTGATCGACATGGCCCATTACCGTTACTATCGCATAGCGATCTTTTAATTCATGCTCTTCATCATCCTGCTGAGAGAAGGCATCTTCCGGAGCCTCTGCTTTTGCTTCTTTAGCAGTGTGCCCCATTTCCTCAACCAGCAACGTAGCCGTGTCACTATCGAGCATCTGGTTGATGGTCACCATCATACCCATACCCATCAATACTTTAATAACTTCCCCGGCCTTGACTGACATACCAGTGGCAAGATCAGCGACGGTAATGGTCTCGGGTATCTCTACTTCATGAATAACAGGCTCAGTCGGTTTTTCAAATGTATGCTGATCTGTGATGCTGGTTTGTACTTTCTGGTTGCCGCGGCGCCTGGGTTTGCGTCGTTTACCTTTACCCGCAGCAACGTGAAGCTGCTCACGTCCTTTACCAAAACTATTTTTGTCTCGATGTTGAACCGTTTTTTCTTTCTTTGCAGGGGCCTGCTTACCAGGCCTTGGTCCCGCAGTTTTTCTGGCATCTTCTTTTTTTGCTGGCGCTGCAGATTTCTTTACCTTGGCTACTTCAGCAGCTTTTTTTGCTTTTTCTTCAGCTTCTTTTGCTTCAGATTTTGCTTTTTCCTCGGCTTCTTCAGCAGCTTTTTTAGCTGAAATTTCGGCCTCTTTGGCTGCAGTAATTTCAGCCTGAATTTTTTCTTCTTTTTCTTTCTCCAGTCTTACTTTATCTTCTTCCTGCTGCTGAGCTTCATCAAGCACGCCTTTATTTACAAAAGTGCGCTTTTTTCGTACAACTACCTGCACCGCATGTGCGCCACCGGTGCGTGAAGTCTGACGAATTTCACTGGTTGTTCTTCTATTTAGAGTAATCTTACTGCGTGCTTTTGGTAATTCAGCACTTTTATTACCACTAAGATGATTAAGCAACAGCATTTTTTCGTCATTGGTCAGATCATCATCCACCTTCTTGCCTTCTATCCCTGCGGATTTCAGCTGCGTAATCAGGTGCTCAGGTTCAACACCGATTTTCTCTGCAAAACTCTTAATATTAGTCTCTGACATTTCTCTTCTCTCTACCCTTTCATTTGGGTAATAACGAAAATCCGGTTCATTCTACTCTACTAGCCTTACAAATAATGCCTGGTTTACTCAAACCAGGGTGCTCTGGCCATCATAATAAGCTGCTTGGCAATTTCTTCATCCATAGCCTGAATTTCCAGTAGCTCATCTACAGCTAATTCTGCCAGATCTTCCTGAGATACCACACCCTTACTCGCCAGCACCCTGGCTGTATGGTCATCCATACCATCCAGAGCAAGCAGGTCGGCATCTGGTTCAGCCTTTTGCAGTACTTCTTCATCTGCAATGGCGGATGTCAGTAGAGCATCTGCAGCGCGATTACGTATTTCATCAATTAATGCATCGTCGAATTCTTCAATTGCTTCCATCTCCTGCCGAGGAACATAGGCGACTTCCATGACAGTAGTGAAACCTTCCTGAACAAGTATAGAGGCAACATCTTCATCTACATCTAACTGGGACAGGAACATTTCTACCAGCGTTTGTGCTTCACCCTGACCTTTTTCATCAGCATCCGTTTCAGACATGACATTCAATATCCAGTCAGT
>DAOVWW010000267.1 GCA_030636465.1 Gammaproteobacteria bacterium | reverse complement strand
GAAAATGGCTATTATTGCTCGGTGAATAGCGTAATCCTATGCGAGCAGTGTCATTATCCCGCTCTCTAGTCAGCGTTGAATCAAAATCGTCCGGGTCGAACCTGAATGCCAAATCACCTTCAGTGGTCTCCTGTGTACCGATTTCTGCCTGTATATTAAATTTTGGTGTAACCGCCCATTGCACGAACAGGTTGGCAACATCCTGTTCAAGACCATTATTTTCCCGCCAACCATCTGTTTCGTAGGTCATTGCACCAAGGCTAAAGGAAAAACCGTCGTATAAACCGGAGACGATTGCTTCAGCCTTATGCGTACCGAAATTGCCCCCACCAATCGATATTGCAGGTTGCAGACCGTTACTTTCAAACAGTCCCGTAAATTCGTTGAGACCGACATCGCCTGCACCACTGCCGATATTCAATCGGGTCGCACTGATACTTGGCTGGACCGGATTCATATTTACAGTCTGTAGCATCTGCGCCTGCAGCAGCTCACTGACTCTGCCGATTTCATGACGGCGAACATTGCGATAACTGTCGGACATGAAGCGGTGTGCAGAAGCATTTGCTGGATCAATAGCCAGCGAATTACTGGCTTCTAGCGCTCCTCGTTGCGGGAAGCCCAAAGTATCATAAACCCGGGCCAGGCTGGCACTGCGAGCAGCACGATCCTGGTCCAGAAGCAGTCCACTACGATAGACCGCACGATTATCATTCTTCTCGATGGCTGCATTCACATTTTCCAGTGCTTCTACAGGACGATTTGCAGCATGCTTACTCATCGCATCGAACAGGTATGCAGTCGGGTCGTTCGGATCAAGCTGTTTAGCCATCGCGTACTGATCGGCATCGAGCGGTGTACGGTTTTCTTCAAAGTAGGCTCTACCCAGGTAAGTTCTTAATATCGCGCTAGATGAATCAAGCGCAACAGCGGCCTCTATTTCACGTCGGCCCTCAACGAGATTTCCCTGGTTAATTAATGTGAGCCCGGCCCCAAGATGTGCAAGTGGATCTTCTGAATCCAGGGTTAATGCCTTATCAAACGCTGAAGACGCCTGATCTGTATCAAACTCACTAAGCGCTGCGTAACCCAGAACTGTATATGCGCGGGCAGCTTGCGGACCGATTTTTACCGCACGCTGAGCCGCATCAAATGCATAGTTACGCTCACCCAGGGCCAACAGAATTTCTGATGCCCTGGCCCAGGCTAAAGCATTATCCGGATGCTTTGTCACAGCTTTATTAAGTACCAGCTCCGCGCCCTCAAGATCAAGTGCAGCCTGTAATGCATAGGAGCGTGCAATTAATGCAGCTGCAGATTCAGAATCGGCTTCAAGTGCCTGACTAGATTCTGCTAAAGCATCATCAACCCTGTTCTGGGTGACTGAAATAACTGATTTCAACGCAAGTGCAGACGCAGTCTTTGATATATCATCTTGATTGATAATCTCTGCAGCCTCTTTTACGTTACCTACTGCTAACAGTAATGCTGCGTTCAGGGTCTTAAATTCACTGTCTTGTGATGCAGCTGGCACTTTATCCAGGTTATCAAAGGCACATTGATAGTCACCCGATACCGCGCATTGTGCAGCGCTTTTCAGCTGTCCATCTGATAACTCAGAGACAGCAAGCACTGGTGGATAATATAAACCCCAGCTGACCTGATCACGTGGATTGACTAGTGTTTGATATTGAATCGCCTCACCGCTGACAATACGTACTGACTGACCACCATCAACATTTACCGGTGCCACGTCATTGACCGCTTCTACCTTGCCTTCAAAAACCGTCAGCAGAGTTTCACCATCTTTTGCCTCAACCACATACTCGGTGCCTCGAATACCTATGGTTGCGTTACGTGTACCAACTGTATAACTTCTGGGTTTGCGACTGAACATATGTATGATGCCAGTGAGCACACGTAACCCCGATCTGATTGTCGTAGAAAAATTTTCTAGCTTGGTTGACGTCCGCTGATTGATCCGCATAACACTTTCGTTATTCAAAGCTACGGCTGCACGACTACGATACCCCGTTTTTATGGTATCTCCATCACAGATCGTTTCTCTGTTTTTTATGAATTGCCATTTAGAATCACCAGCTCGCTGAACTCGAACATAACCCCTGGTAGATACAACCTTGCCGATGTTAGTGCAGGTATTTGCCTGCCCAGTTTCTGCCTGGGCAATGGGTTGAAAACTACAACAGATAATGACGCAAATTAAAGTAGAACGAATCGTTTTGAAATTCATAGCAATTATTCTCATTTTACCTTGTAAGCAATAATCCCTGTTACGCTATGATTCGCATACCAAACGATCCTGATTACGTTAATCGATTTTAATTTCAACAAATAGACGTATTCTATAAGCTGCACTAATCTAAATTAAATTTACATCACAATCAATACCTTGTATAGATTTCCATAAACAACACCCATTTTTTCGCTCATCAGTATACATCTCAGAAGTAGCGCGCCTGCATTGTATACTTCGTAGGCTTAGTGATATTTGATTAAATGTTACCGTTGGGTCGATAGCGGACACCTAAACCTGGCTCCGGCTACAGAATATCCTCAATAAACCATGCTGAAAATGCATGCCTTCCCTGAACGCCAGATTTTTTGTAAATAGATGATGCCTGCTGCCGAACAGTTTTTTCCAGGGTGCTTCTCACCATGGCGATCTCTTTCAAACTGAGCCCTTTCAGCATCAACCAGCCAACATCCGCTTCGCTATCTGTCAGCTTCCATTCTGAAAATTGCTGGGTCACCACATTACCCAGTTTTTTCCGTACATCTAATACATACTTTTTGGGCGATGCCTGTGGTTTTTCCAACCCTTCAAGCTCATTTTGTAGTGCACTGATCTCAAGCTTCTGCCGATGTAATCCCAACAGCATCCAGGCGATGGCAAATATGGACATAGTAACGGTGACCGCTTCCTTGGCAACATGCTCAGTAGTCGCACCATGCGAGAGATCAGCCATCAGGTCAGCACCACTGGCGGCAACCACAATGGCAAATATAACAATCAGAATCTTTTCTTTGGCCTGAGCTCTAAACACGACGGCAACCTCTTTCGTAATATGAGCCATATGGTATCGGACATATGACCTGTAAAGCACTGTTTATGACATATGCCCGATGATTTTCTGAGTGAAAACCACATAATGAATGTAATGCAGCATTATACGAGAACATTATTATGAATAACGAAATCCGTGTCTGGGATCCTTTAATCAGGTTCTTCCATTGGGGCCTGGTAGTGACCTTTTTTATCAGTTACCTGTCAGGTGATGAAGAAAGCACTTTGCATGTTTATGCCGGTTACGCGGTACTTGGGCTTATAAGCTTTCGTGTATTTTGGGGCCTGGTGGGCACACGGTATGCACGTTTTAGTAATTTCGTGTCCACACCCACTACCACAAT
>DAOVWW010000191.1 GCA_030636465.1 Gammaproteobacteria bacterium | reverse complement strand
TCGAAACAATCGCTGCTAAAGGGTAAGCGGTTCAATAGCGGTTTGCCTGCCGCAACAGACAGATCTGCTGCAGTAAAAGGTCCCGGCTTGCCGCGCGCCTTCAGGAACGGGCTACGGCTGCCATCAACGATATATACGGGTCTGCCTTTTAGCATAGTATTTTAGTTCCAAGTTCCAAGTTCTTTAACCTTTAACCTTTTACCTTTTACCCCTAGCTCGTTCCACCGCACCTTCCGCCGGCGCAAACGCATCAACCTGAATACACTCTCGCCGCGCCGCCCAGGCGTTAAGCAGGAGTTCACCTTCTTCGCTGCTAATGATTTTCTGTTCTATGCCAGCATGTATTTTGTCAGTGTCTGTAGCCGTATCACTGAGCTGTCCACGCAGGGCTTGATGTAAGCGGTTGTCAGGCTCGGCCGTATTGACCAACTGGATTAAAGTGTCTTCCAGTCGTGCGGTCGCTTCATTAGGATCTTTGCTAATGAAGATGCCGGCAATCAGGTGATCGCGTACCTCAGAAGGTTCCTGAATCAAACGGGCGACTCGATGGTTAAGCTGGTCACTGGGCAGATGGAAACGTCTTCCAAAAGGGAAGGTGATAAAATGCAGCCCCCACCCGACGGCTTTTATCGGCAGGTTACGATAAAGACCTAGCAGTGCCTCCTGTATCTGGTATAAACAGTACTGCGATGCCCAGTCTAACAGTGGCATGTCTGCCTGTTTTTCACCGTTATCCTGAAAGTGTTTCAATACGGCTGAGCCAAGATAGAGATGGCTTAAGGCATCTGCCAGCCGTCCGGAGAGAGCCTCGCGACGTTTCAGGCTGCCACCGAGAACGAGTAATGACGTGTCAGCAGCAAAGGCAAAACAGGCACTCATCCGGGTCAAGTGTTGATAGTAGCGCCGTGCCGGGCTGAACGGTGCGGAGACTATTCTGGAATCTGTTAGAGCGAGTACCAGGCTGCGAACTTTGTTGCTGATCGTCCAGCCTATGTGAGAAAAAAAGGCCTCGTCAAAATCTTTTGCACTTTGAGGATTGTCGCTATCCTGTGCCGCATTCATTTCTTTCAATAAATAAGGATGGCACCTCAGCGCGCCCTGGCCAAAGACTATCATCGTGCGTGTCAGTATATTTGCACCTTCAACGGTGATGCCTACTGGAATAGCCTGGTAGGCCTTACCCCACAAATTCCGTGGGCCAAGGCAGATGCCGCTGCCGCCCTGCACATCCATGGCATGGTTGATGGTCGTGCGCATCATCTCAGTAAGGTTGTACTTTGCAATTGCTGACAGCACTGCAGGTTTTTCACCCAGGTCTACCGCGACGCAGGTTAGTCGACGTGTTGCCTCCATGATATAGGTGAGACCAGCTATCTCGGACAGGACTTCTTCAACACCTTCAAAATGTCCAATTGGGATCCTGAATTGATGGCGAATGCGTGAATAAGCACCGGTGGACGCCGACATCAATTTACCGGCACCGGTACTTAAAGCAGGTAGCGATATTGAGCGTCCGACAGCCAGGGATTCCATTAACATGCGCCAGCCCTGACCGATGCCTGTTTCACCGCCAATTATCCAGTCTATGGGGATGAAGACATCCTTGCCTGAATTAGGGCCATTTTGAAACGGGATGTTTAACGGGTTATGACGGTCACCGATGCTGACACCCGCTGTATCTGTGGGGATCAGGGCAAGGGTAATGCCTGGTGCTGCATCATCACCTATCAGGTGATCAGGGTCATAGATTTTGAATGCCAGGCCAAGCACGGTGGCGACCGGGCCAAGGGTGATATATCTTTTGTTCCAGTTCAGCAGGATTCCCAGGACATCTTTTTCTCCATCAAATTCACCTCGACAGATCACACCTGAATCTGTCATGGAGCTGGCATCAGAACCGGCTTCAAGCCCGGTTAATGCAAAACAGGGGATTTCATCACCGCATGCCAGGCGCGGCAGGTAGTAGTCTTTTTGTTCTTCCGTACCGTAGTGCAGCAACAGTTCTGCGGGACCTAATGAGTTAGGTACCATTACGGTGACAGCTGCGGTGATGCTGCGACTGGCAATTTTAGTGACTACGCTGGAGTGGGCGAAAGCAGAGAATCCCAGACCGCCATAGTGTTTTGGAATTATCATGCCGAAGAAACCGTTTTCACGCATATAGGCCCAGACGTCTGCAGTCAGATCCTTTTCGTCTTCAGTGATCTTCCAGTCGTTTATTAGCGCGCATAATTCTTCTACAGGGCCATCAAGAAAGGCGCGCTCTTCTTCATTAAGGTGAGCCGGTGGTGTGGATTGCAATCGTTTCCAGTTCGGCTTGCCTGAAAATAATTCGCCATCCCACCAGACCGTGCCGGCTTCAAGGGCTACTCGTTCAGTAGTAGATATGGCGGGTAAAGACTTTTGGAACCAGACAAGAATCTTGTCAGTGATTAAGGAGCGTCGAAGCTCATGCAAAAAGAAAGGCGCGGCAACGAGACCAAGAAATAAAAGACTGAGCAGGGCAGTCGGCGTGCTTAGAGATCCGCTGATAGCGGAAATGATAATCCATATTGCGATTACCGATGCCCACAGGCGCGGTGGACAACGCTGGTACGCAATAATCAGTATTATGGTAATTGTCAGGAACCACCACAACATGCAGGCCTCCTTTAAGGGAACTCTATCAATTTGTGAATCAATACAGACCTTCTTATGAATTTATTCTTCCTTCTATTCAGTATAGACAGCTAAATTCATGAGTTGTTCAAGAGTATCATTTAATTCCTCATATTAGGTATTAGGTTCTCATTTTTTTACTTAAAACGTAATACATAAATCATAATACCAATTATTTCTCTTCCGGCTCTGTCCACGGCATCTTGCTATAGCTGGCTTCATTATCAAAGCTTTGTAACGGAAACTTAAAAATATCAAACCATGGCGAGATGTCAAAATCGAGTGGTGAAAACAGGCGCGAGTTTCGGTGTGATAATTCTTTATAGCCGAAGTCATCTTCCTGTAGCACTGGCAAAATAGGATAGCTGACGTTTTGAAATGCCTGGGCAATCAGTGTGGAACAGACTGTGCGTGTCTCGGGGCCGGCATTATGATGGAATAAAGTTGAACGCCAGCGTCTGGGTAGTACGCCATAGGGAAACATAAACCTGGCGAGATCCAGAACCTGTCGCAAATCATAGTCAGTGCCGAGTTTTTCGATAACGAAGGAAATAACCATGTCGCGGTCTTCAAGAGAAAGCATGCTTGGTCGACACAGCCGCAGACGAAACGAACGATATTCTTCCAATGGCGTCAAAATAGTACCCTTGCCAAGGATTGCCTCGGCAAGCAGCGGCGTATCATCCTCTCCGCTATGAAAAGTAGCAGCACGATTGCGCAGAGCGAGTGTTTCTATGTCGCGTATGCGGCCAATGTATATAGCGGCATGTGACCAGGGACTTTGGGTGACTGTTTTTATTATGCGGCTGACCTGACTCTGGCCTTCCACCAGCAATACATCGCCAACCTTGATCTCATCTTTGAGCAGATCAAAGTCACTCAGGCTGTCAGCCGGATGTTCCGGTTCACGGCTTAACCAGCCGATTAGCTTATTACGTGTCCAGTTGCTGAAAAACATTGTAATTCTCGATAATCCCGATCCTTATTGTTTTTTCTTACCTTATAGACAAGTTTAGATCACATTAGTTGTAAAGTCTGGAAACAGCTTAATATCCAGATTGCAAGGTCTGGAGAAATACATGTGGGAGCGGCATCGTATCTTGGCATCCTGCCTCTCACGAAACTTGTGCATCCATACACATCGTCGCGGCGAATGATTTTGAAATTATGGCTGTTATAATGACGAGCCGAAAAACCATCAGGTAAGAGCTGTGCCAGAGAAAGAACAAAAAATTAGTGAACATCAGCGCAAGATTCGTAGTTACGTTCGCCGGGAAGGGCGATTTACTCCTGCGCAACGTTCCGCATTTGAATCGTACTGGCCAGACTTTGGTATAGATGTAATAGATGAGAAATGGGATTTTTCCACAATGTTTGGGCGCCAGTCTGATGTCTTTCTCGAGTTGGGTTTTGGTGATGGAACTGCCCTTAAGACTATGGCATCACGTCATCCCGAAAATGATTATGTCGGTATCGAAGTTCATCGTCCCGGTGTCGGCCGCTTAATGCGGGAACTGCATGCAGAAGAAATTAACAATGTCAGGGTTTCAAGTGAGGACGGTACCGGGATACTGAAAGATAATATTCCATTGAACAGTCTATCTGGCATATCTATATTTTTCCCGGA
>DAOVWW010000234.1 GCA_030636465.1 Gammaproteobacteria bacterium | reverse complement strand
CGATTGCAGGCCACCAACTGGCCCGACCCACGAACTGCTAGTCTTGAATGCGCTGCCCACACACGGCGTGCGTTGGAACTTATCGCCAGGTGGAATTTCCTATAGCCCAGCATCCTGGATACGGCATAGAAATTCACATCGGATGCCGTTTGAAGGGAAATAAATATTCTTTCCAGCAACTCAAGCTATGAGATAAATCAGTGCAACCGTCGCTGATGCGACCGCGAGACTCTGCAGGCCGCTCCATAGCCAGAAGGTCCCGCCGATGCGGCCAAGAAACACACCGAGCAGGAAGACAATAGTTAGTGCTACAAACATAGCTATTAGTAGGGGTTCATATGCCAGCATAATTCCACTGCGTGCGAGCCACAGTGGTGAGATGATGATCAGGGCAAAAAGCAGCGGGGCAACGCCATTTACCAGTGCAACCAGCCAGGGGATCCAGATCGCTGCGCGGGCATGATGGCTCTCATCAAGAGATGTCACCATCGCCTTTTCGAGTTCCATCAGGGCGCGACGTCGTTCTGCGGCCTCAGAGATGTAAGCACTGGAGATCCCGCTCATGCCAAGTGCCAGTGCTGCAGCAAGGCAGGTGGTTATGACTACCGCGAGCTCGACATAATCGCTAACGTAGAAACCCATTATCAAGCCGAGCATCGTCAGGGCGCCATCGAAGCCATTGACGACAAAGTAGCGGCGCATGATTTCTTTGGAGTGAGAGATCTCCAACAGGGTTTTGATCTGATCCATCGCCATCGCCATCGCTGACTAGATCACATGAGTAATTTGAGTGTCAGTTGCCAGCAACAGAGACCTCGTCAATGCTGTGTAGTGAAGCTCCATTTTCATCGATTGCACTGCTAATCAGATCAAAATCAAGATTGCTGCCCTCAATAATTGCCTGCACAGTCTCGGTTTTTTCATCCACTTCCAGCACGTGGATATCAACCTGGTAGTCCTCCCCTAGTGACGCAATGGCCAGTGCAAAGTCGAGAGTGTTCGGCTGGTGAGGTTTAAGTACATCTAGAACGAGGCGTTTAACGCTGGACATTATGATTCCTTAAGCTTTAATACTATCAATGCCTAGTATTACATAGCATTCACTAGCTAGCTATTGTGGAGGAGTTTTCCTTGAAATGAATTACCGGGATCAGATACACACTGGTCCCGGCATTATCATAAATAATGATCAGGCTTGCTTATGACAGGTGTAGCTGAATCGCGGCAACGATGTCATCACAAGCCTCTGCGCAGGCCTTACATTCAAGATGTTTTTCATGTTTACGGCATTCTTTCGCGCAATCTTTACAGACCTTTTCACAGATTGCTGAATACTCTTTTACATAACTTGAATTAGATGCCAGCAGGTAGGAGAAAGCCCCACAGATTTCCTGCATTTCATGGGTTTTCATGGCGCAGTCTGCCAGTTCTGTATCACCTTCGGTGAAGCTCACCAGGCAATGTGCAATACAACGTTGGCCTTTATCTAGACAGACATTGGTCGCATTTAAGACATCAGGTTTCTGGGCGGTGTGTTTGCTGTGATCGTGTCCCGACATGGCTGCACTTGCTGCACCTGCATAGGCAAGGCTTGCCGCGGCGCCCATACCAAACAGAACGTCGCGACGGCTTATGCCATTTTCTTTTTGTACGTTTTCAGATGGCGATTTTTCAGTATTTTTCATGGTTTTTATTCTCTTGTGGTTAGTAAAGCTAATATACCGTTCGAGGATAAAAATTCAACTGTAATGCTGTTGTTTCTTTGAATGATTAATACTGGCGTTGCAATCCTGCTTTTTGCATCAGAGTGGTAGCCAGTTCTTCGACTGACATGCTGCTGGATTCAACTATTGAAATCATTTCCTGTCTATACAGCGCATCGGCCTGACGTATTTCCTTACGGCATTGTTCAATCGAGGCATAGCGGCTGTCGGGCATGCGACTCTGGCGTATTTTCTGTAAAGAAACCGGATCGATGACCAGGCCGTATAGTTTTCTCTTCCAGGGTTTCAGTGCATCAGGAAGCCGACCCTTATCCAGGTCTTCTTCGACCAGGGGGTAGTTGGCGGCGCGGATGCCAAATTGCATGGCGAGGTATAGACAGGTTGGTGTCTTGCCGGATCTCGATACACCAGCCAGTATTAAATCGGCATGCTCGTAGTCTTTTGTGCGTATGCCTTCATCAACATTTAATGTGAAATTTACCGCGTCCATGCGGGCAAGATACTGATTTTGATCACCCATGCCGTGTGTCTGCCCTATAGCTGGTGAGCTGTGTCGGTGCATGGCAGATTGCAGCGGTGGCAGACAGGTAGCAAAAAGGTCCAGTACAAAAAAATCTTCATTGATAAGTTGTTGCCGATGATCATTACTGGATAGAGTGCTAAAAACGATTACCTGGCGAGTATTATTTTTAGCGGCATGTATTTGCTGGATGGCAGTAGATAATTTTTCTTCAGTATCGATATAGGGCAACATGGTATATCGACAGTCATCCTTGTCGAACTGGGTTAACAGGCTCCTGCCCAGTGCCTCGGCAGTGATACCGGTACGGTCTGAGATGAAGAAAACTTCGAGACTAATTGTTGATTCTAATTCCAAATTACTTGACCCCATATCCCCCACCACCTGGTGTTTTGATCAGTATTGAACCACCTGCAGGAACATCAATTTCTGTGCAGGCTGGCAGAGCTTGCTGTTTACCATCAGGATCAATATACCAGTTTTCACCACATTTCCCAGCATCGCCACCCGCTAGCCCAAAGGGCTTGGTCTGGCGCCGGTTAGAGAGTATTGAAATTTGCATAGGCTGATGGAAGCGAATACAACGCTCTACACCATCACCACCAACATGTTTTCCTGTGCCGCCACTATTATTTCGTATTTGAAAGTACTCCACCTGTACTGGAAAGCGCTGTTCAAGAATTTCAGGGTCGGTAAGGCGGGAATTGGTCATGTGTGACTGTACAGCACTAGTTCCATGGAAATCAGGGCCAGCACCGGTACCGCCGCAGATGGTTTCATAGTATTGGTAATTTTCATTACCGAAGGTGAAGTTATTCATTGTTCCCTGCGAGGCTGCCATCACACCTAAGGCGGCGAACAGGCTGTCGACAATAATTTGTGATGTCTCTACATTGCCGGCGACTACAGCAGCGGGATAATCAGGATTAATGAAAGAGTGTGGCGGTATGCGTAGTTCCAGCGGGCGCAGGCAGCCTTCATTCAGCGGTATATCCTTATCCACCAGGCAGCGAAACACATAGAGTACTGCAGCGCGACAGACTGCCGCGGGGGCATTGAAGTTTGATGATAATTGATCTGACGTGCCGGTAAAATCAATAAGTGCAGATTGCTGTTTGTGGTTTATTGTAATGTTTACTTTGAGCTGTGCACCGTTATCCATGGTGCAGGAAAATACACCGTCATTGAGTGAAGACAGGAGTGTTCTTACCGTTGCTTCGGCATTGTCCAGTACATGGGAAACATAGCTCCCAACCATGCCTGACCCAAATTCTTCGTTTAACTTATGTAGCTCAGAAATGCCCTGTTGATTGGCTGCAAGCTGTGCACGGCAATCCGCTAAATTCTGTTCGGGTTTGCGCGCGGGATGCTGACCCTGAGTTAACAGTTCGGTCAGTAGTGCTTCATCAAGCTGATAGTTCTGAACAAAGCGTATATTATCTAGCAGTATGCCTTCTTCTATTATGCTGTGACTGTT
>DAOVWW010000099.1 GCA_030636465.1 Gammaproteobacteria bacterium | reverse complement strand
TCAGGAGTCATGTACACTTTGATCTGTTGTCGCGTGAAACAGGGCTGCTGCTCAATAATGTATTCCTGGTGGTGACAGCGGCCAGCATCTTGCTGGGTACCCTGTACCCGTTAATTGTCGATGCCCTGGGTATAGGTAAAATCTCGGTCGGCCCACCTTATTTTAATAGTGTTTTCATCCCTCTGATGACCCCTCTGGCGATCCTGATGGGTATAGGTCCGTTGTTGCGCTGGAAGCGTGACAGCCTTTCAAGACTGTGGCCAAAATTATGGCTGATTGCGGTCTTGAGTCTGATATTTGGATTACTGTTTCCGTTACTGGCGATGGATTTCTATGATGTCGGTGCAGCCTTCGGCATGATGGTGGCGGCCTGGGTGTTTATTATCACGCTTAAATCTCTGTTTAATCAATCAAAGGGGCGCAGTTTACTGAGCGTTTCACGCTCTTTCTGGGGCATGACACTGGGTCATATAGGCATCGCTGTATTTATTGTCGGCATCACCCTGACGTCTATCTACAGCACAGAAAAAGATCTGCAGGTCAATCCGGGCGAAAGCTATGAGCTGGGCGGTTTCAACTTCACTTTTGTCGGGGTTAACGAGACGGTAGGACAAAATTACCGTGCATCCAATGGCAAACTGCTGGTATCAAAAGATGGCAAGCAGATCGCGATTATGGAGCCGGAGAAGCGTGAATACCTGGTGCAGAAGATGCCCATGACCGAAGCGGCTATCGATGCAGGATTGTTTAGGGATTTATTTGTCGCACTGGGTGAACCGCTGGGTGACCAGGGAGCATGGAGCGTACGTATTTATCATAAGCCATTCATACGCTGGATATGGCTGGGGGCATTGATTATGGCCTTTGGGGGGTTCTTATCTGCGACTGATCCACGCTATCGAAAGCTGGCGGGGACAAAGGGTAATAAGGAAACACCTTCGGCTGGTACCTCTGAGGCGACGGCATGAAGGGTTACTTGATTCCGCTGGCGGTCTTTATCGTGCTGGTTATTCTGCTGGCTGCAGGCCTTAAGAATGACCCGAAATATATTCCATCCCCGTTCATTGGCAAACCGGCACCGGATTTTGAATTGCCGTTATTACATCAGCCTCAGCAGCAATTAAAAAAGGCTGATTTAATGGGTCAGGTCTGGTTATTAAATGTCTGGGCCTCCTGGTGTGTTTCGTGTCGTGCAGAACATGAGGTAGTTAAACGCCTGGTCGGTATGAACATCGCACCCGTTTACGGTTTGAACTACAAGGATAATCCTGATGACGCGAAAGGCTGGCTGAATGCGCTGGGTAATCCCTATAAAGCCAGCCTGATGGATATCAAAGGTGATGTGGGTATCGACTGGGGTGTGTATGGCGTACCGGAAACCTTTGTTATGGATAAAAAAGGGATCGTTCGATATAAGCAGGTAGGTCCACTTACCAATGCAATTGTTGATGAAAAGATCCTGCCGCTATTAAAGACACTCAATGCAGAGGTGAATTAACGTGTCCCTGAAAATATTTCTGATGCCTCTGGTCCTGCTGTTGAGTATGGTTTCTTTATCCTCACAGGCCACCATTGATGCCTACCAGTTTGATGACCCGGAGAAAGAAGCACTCTATAAAAAACTGGTCAAGGAACTGCGCTGCACAGTTTGCCAGAACCAGGATATCGGTGATTCCAATTCCGGACTGGCACAGGATCTACGTCGCAAAACGTATGAAATGATCTCCGCCGGAAAAGATGAAGATTACGTGCTGGACTATATGTCAGATCGCTATGGAGACTTTGTACTCTATCGCCCGCGTTTGCAGACCAATACCATACTGCTCTGGGTCGGACCCTTTATCATACTGATAGTTGCCGTCTTTTTTCTGCTCAAGTTCATTCGGCGGTCTGAAGAGGAAGCACCCTTAAGTGAGGCTGACAGAGCGGCCGCTGAACAATTACTGGAGCGAGACGAATAATGTCATTCTGGATTATCGCCATATTAATGGTGGCTGCAGGATTAATTTTGATGCTGCCCGCCTTACTAGGTAAAAAAAATACATCATCAACGGGTAATCGTGAGCAGAATATCAGTATTGCTCAAGAACGTAAGGCTGAATTAAAAAAGGAACTGGAGTCGGGTACCTTATCGCAGGAAACCTACCAGCAAACTCTGGAAGAGCTTGAGAAAGGCCTGTTGATTGACGTCAATGAGACGGATGGCGAAGCAAATAATCCATCAAATAAGTTAATTAATGTCCCAGCAAAGAAAGTGATAGCTGCATTGGTTCTTTTAGTGCCACTGCTAAGTTTCGGGCTCTATAAGCAGCTTGGTTCCCCACAGTATATGGACGTTGCAGGACCTGGCAGTCACCCGGTCAATACCGCCACCACTCCCCAGGCTAAAGAACTTCCATCTATGGAAGAGATGATTACCGGCCTGAAAAAGAAAACAGCAGATAACCCGGATGACCCGGATGCCTGGTATTTGCTCGGTCGTTTATACGCAGCAACTGAAGAGTTTGATGAGTCAGTTAAGGCCTATGAAAGGCTGGTTGTCGTGTCTGATCGCCAGCCTACAGCCTTGATTGTACTGGCCGATTCACTGGCCATGACCAAGGGTGGGAATTTGACTGGGCGTCCGCTAAGCCTTGTGATGGAGGCACTGGAGAAAGAACCAACTCATACCACTGCATTATGGATGGCAGGGCAGGCTGCTGCAGATAAGAAAGACTACCTGCAGGCCATTACATACTGGCAAGGCGCGGCTAAGGGCTTAAAAGATAATAAAGAGATGTTGGGTGAGCTGCAGTCCATGATTAGTGAGGCAGTCGGCCTGGCAAAAGAGGCAGGGATGGATGTTAAGGAATCAACTCTGACAGAGCTTCCACCTGCGGCTATGCCTGTTGCTTCAATTTCGATTGAAGTCACTATTGATCCCTCATTGTTGAAGGAGATCAAAGAAGATGATGTCTTATTCATTTTCGCCAGAGCCGTATCGGGACCACCCATGCCGCTGGCAGCGATTAAGCGCCAGGCACGGGAGCTGCCTGTTAGCCTGGTTCTGGATGATTCATCTATGCTGAGACCGGGTACCAGTCTGGCTCAGTTCGAACAGCTAAAGCTGGGCGCAAGGGTGTCGCATAGTGGCCAGCCGATTGCTCAGAGTGGTGATTTGCAGAGTGAAGTACAGGTGGTTAAAACGGGTACAGGTGAATCAATACTGTTGCACATAAACGAGCTCGTGCCCTGAAAACTTCAGGGGCTGAAGTAGTTTGATTTAGATCATATCTGTTTACTGATCAGTAAGGCATTATTGATCTTTAAATCAATATTAAATGTCTTATGTGAGGACGCTATGCTAGGTGAAAAACACGATCTACACCATGAATTCCCGGAACACGGAGAACGTATCCGTGAGTTGAAAATGGGCAATGCACATTTTTCTAAATTGTTTGACAGTTATCATGAAGTCGAGCATGAAGTCAGGCGCATTGAAGAAGGCGTGGAAAATACATCTGATGACTATCTGGATGGCCTTAAAAAGAAACGCCTGTATCTCAAAGATACGCTCTATAGCATGATTACAGCGTAAGCTGTAGTGTAATAGAGCAAGATAGTCTTCAGGTTTTGCCAGCCTGGAGACGTCGCTTACTTTTTTATAAAAGAATTAACTCTACCTGCTATCATCCGGTATCCTACGTATCTGCTAAAAAATACATAGAGTGATATCCATTGAGTGAACCAAATAAGAGTGAAGCCGATAAATCCTACCGCCTGGTCTTTACTGGTGCGCTGTTACCGGGTTTTTCTAAACAGATTGTCGTTACTCAATTACAGCAGGCCCTGCATCTAGACAAAGAAAAAGCCGAGCTCCTGTTAGAAGGAAAGCACAGGCAGATTGATAAGAAGCTGAGCCTGGAAAGGGCAGAAAAACTCAGGGCTTATGTCCTTGAGCAGGGAGCGGAGTGTATCCTGCTTCCTATTGATGAAGCTTTTATCGATACTGAGCAATTACCGGTTTTTGTCCGGGGCAACGATGAATCTATATCTAAACCTGATGCTGTCGGTATGGACGCTGACATTAGTGAGAGCCCTGCATACAATACTGTAGAAACGCAGCAAAGTGTCGACAGTGTAAATACTAATTCGTCTCCAGCTCAGACTGATTCAAAATTTAAGTATCTTATCTCTGCTGCATTGCTGGTGACCGTTGCCGGTATTGTTCTGTGGAAATTTCTGCCTGTTTCTGAGACTAAGGAAAGTGCCATAGCTCAACAGCAGCAGCGGCTAAAGGAAAGCAATGAGCAGGAGTTTACTGCGACTCTAGGACCGGCAACGAAAGAATTTTCTACTGCTGAAGAGCTTGAGACGGATGAAATGCTGCAAAAGCTTTCTGTTCGTACCGGATTATGGTTTGCTGATCAGAAAGGTAAACTCAACCCCACTGAAATTAACTGGATCTGGATCCAGGGAGACCTTGGGATCAGTGTTCGAGAAATGAATGACAGCTGGGGGAAAACAATTAAGTTTATTGGTAATAGTGATGGTTTTGAACTGCGCTCTTCAGGGTCTGACCGTATATTTTTTACCAATGATGATTTATTTAGAGAAACCAGCCTGCAATAATTTAAGGACACTCAGTCTTTTAGTTTGATTCATCTTCTATATTTTCTTGCCAGTAATATCCTTCAAAGGTTTAGGGCACCTCTACTTATTCGTGAATATTCATCTCACATCCAAAATTACCCATCTCTGCGTTAAGCATCTTCGCAATAGCTAGCTATTACGTGCGATACTTGCCTTGATATGAGTAATTTTGAATGCAACCTGATCTATCCAAAATAAATAGAGGTGCCCTAAGGTCCTCGAATAATAATATTTGTAGGCTCCCCGTGTACCTAATCTTCACACGCTTGTAGGATATCACCTCGAATGAATGACGAAAATAAATTATATCGTCTGGTGTTTACCGGGAATTTATTACCTGGACATAGTAAAAGTAGTGTTGTGGCTCGTCTGCAGCGTATGCTTCATCTTGACAAGGAAAAGGCCGCACGCCTGGTCTCAGGCAAGCACAAACAAATTAACAAGAAATTAACTCTGGACCGGGCGGAAAGACTCCGTCTGCTTGTGCTGAAGCAGGGTGCAGAATGTGTATTGCTGCCAATAGAAGATTCCTTTGTCTCAACCCAGCAGCTGCCAATGTTTATACGGGAAGGTGATGACAACCTACAGGCAAAAAACAGGGCAGAAAAAAGTAAGGCAGAAATCAAAGACAGGATTAGAGGTTCTCAACATAATGCGCCCGGGGAATCGATAAGCAATATCAGAAACCGCTCAATCGCTGTGAGTAGAAACTCAAAATTAAAATATTTATTTTATGCTGTTTTTTTGATGACGATTGAGGCAATAGTGATATGGAATATTAAACCTTCTACGCTCCCCTGTGATTGCTCATCTGCTAATCAGGGCATTACGACCTTTGAAGCAAATTCTGTAATAACCGAAAACAAAAAACCGGCAAAGAAAGCTGGCTCGAAAGCATCCGAGACGGAGAAGAAATTGAAGAGTCTGTCTGTTCGGGCAAGTCTCTGGTTTGCTGATAAGGCTGAGAAAACAATTCCTGCGGATGTAAGCTGGATTTGGATAAAAGGTGACACAGGAATTACTGTGCGAGAAATGAATGATAGCTGGGGGAATGCTATCAGGTACTTTGGTAATAATGATGGCTTTGAATTACGCTCATCTGGCCCGGACAAAATATTTTATACTGATGATGATATATATCGAGAAACGCTTCTTTAGGGTAGCTTATTTACACAGAGATACTATTTCTGGGATCTCTACAGGAAACCACACATAGGAAAAAATATGTACGCATTTTCAACTACTTCAGCTGATTCATTCGATAAAACCATAACAAATGTAACAGAGGCACTGCAGGAGCAGGGCTTTGGTGTGCTGACTGAAATAGATGTAAGCGCAGTACTGAAGAAGAAACTGGATATTGATAAACGCCCTTATATGATTCTGGGTGCCTGTAACCCGGTGCTTGCAAACCAGGCAATTGATGAAGAGCCTGACATTGGTCTATTGCTGCCATGTAATGTAGTTGTCAGGGAAGAAGAAAATGGTGATGTTATCGTTGCCTTTATGGATCCCTCTGCAGTACTCGCTCTGGTAGACAATGCCCGAGTAACTGAACTCGCGCAACAAGTGCGTGATCGTT
>DAOVWW010000095.1 GCA_030636465.1 Gammaproteobacteria bacterium | reverse complement strand
CTTTCCATTCCTCCTGATCATCAACCAGCATAGCTTCAATTTCAATATTCAGATCAGCTGCCGCTTTAGAAAAAAAATTATAATCTTTTTTCTCTGTGAGCGTGTTTGCCCCTATGTATACTCCCGTACTACCTGATTGAGTCAATCTATGCGCCCATTCCAACATTGGTTTGACCGGTGCAACTTCGATCATTCCTGTCACATTGCTTGCCGGAAACCCGTATTCCTTGACCGTCCAGTTAATGCCGCAAAAAACCACTGGTGTCTTTCCTCCTCTGAAGAAAGGAACAATCAGATATTTGGCGGCATTGTCATCTGAAGTAATGATTACATCAGGGTTAATTTTCTTTATCTCTATCGCAATTTCACGCGCTTTTTTTATTTTATAGGACTCATCCTTATTACGTTTGGTATCCATATCAAATTGAGTCAGCTCACACTTCCCATCTAATTCGGCACGCAAGCCCCGCTCCACCCCGTCAGACCAGTCATAGCCTTTGTGATAAGAAGACACATAGACACAACTCCAGGCCATAGCCATGGAGTTATATGCAAATGCCAATATCAGAACGAGACATCCCTGAGAAAATGGTTTCAATCTGAACAATGACGCTGTATTTATTTTTAAATTCGTCATAATCGCTGACGAGTATAGCGCAGCACATCGCCATCGTCCTCCTATTCATGGCATTATCAGAGGCATCATATTGTTAAAACAGGATATTGTGATATGACTACTGTTTACTATGGTAAAGCACTTGCTGCCTACGGCTTCGGTGAAGGTCACCCCTTTGGCCCTGACCGCCTTGATGCTTTCTGGAATGCAGCCAGGAAATCAGGTCTGGATAAAAAAGTAGAGATCGCCTCCCCTGTTAGCGCCAGCAAAGAAGAACTGGAATTTTTCCATACACAAAGCTACATCGAAAAGTTGATCAAACTCTCTGCTACTGGCTCTGGCACACTGGATTGTGGTGATACACCGGCATACCCGGGCATCTATGAATCGGCTGCTATCGTGGCCGGCTGTGTGCTTGATGGGGCCAGAAGAATAATCTCAGGAGATACAAACAGGGTATTTGTACCGATAGCCGGCTTACATCACGCTCGCCGTGACACCGCAGCCGGGTTTTGCGCCGTCAACGATATTGGGATACTGATTGAAGCATTGCGCAAAAGTCATGACATTCAAAGAATTGCCTATGTCGATATTGATGCACACCATGGGGACGGTGTTTTTTATGAATACGAGAATGACCCGGGTATTTACATCGCCGACATTCATGAAGATGGAAATTTTCTCTACCCGGGAACAGGCTCTAGTTCAGAAACAGGGACTGGCGCAGCCAAAGAGACAAAATTAAATCTGCCACTGACCCCACCACATGTACAGGATGCTGATTTTTATCAGGCCTGGGAAAAAATTGAAGATTTTCTGGTTGATGCCAGTCCGGAGTTCATCATCCTGCAAGCCGGTGCTGACAGTATTTTAGGTGACCCCATCACGCATATGGCTCTAACCCCTGCAGCCCATGCGCACGCAACTCGACAACTATGCCGGATAGCCGATGAACACTGCCAGGGACGGTTACTGGTCACCGGGGGTGGGGGTTATAACCGGCAGAATATTGCCAGGGCGTGGACGGCGGTGCTGGAGGCAATGCTCTAAACAATGTTTTACGATTTACGCTTTAGGTGTTACGTAAACCGTAAAACATAACACGTAAAACGAACGTTACAGGTCTCTCGCCAGCAATCCATATTCCCCGGCTTCAGCAGGGAGTTTAATCTTCACCTTCCAGCCGCCACCCGGTGCTTCTTCAAGCGGCTTATCATCCTTGTCCAGCATTTCATTGAGTGGAAAAGATATATTGCCTTTTGGGGTCAGTAGCTCAAGTGTATCGCCTACCAGGATTTTGTTTTTAACATTCACCAGTGAAAATCCGTCGTTATTATTCTCCGCCACTTCACCAACGAATATCTGCCTCTGCGATGTGGAAGCACTGTCATGATAGCGCTGCAGCTCTTCACTGTGATGTCTGACAAAAAAACCATCGGTATAACCGCGGTTTGCCAGTGACTCCAGGTCACCCATGAGATTGGGGTTAAACTCTCTTCCAGCGAGGGCATCATCTATCGCCTGGCGGTAGATCTGACTGGTCCTGGCTGCATAATAATGGGACTTGGTACGGCCTTCTATCTTCAGGCAATCGACACCCATATTAACCAGCTGTGCGACATGTTCGACCGCACGCAGATCCTTGGAGTTCATGATGTAGGTGCCGTGTTCGTCTTCTTCGATAGGCATTAACTCACCGGGACGATTAAACTCTTCCAGCAACATGACATGTTGAGCCTTTTCATTCCTGTTTTCAGCCTGAAAGTCCTGGCTGCCTCCCTGTTCGATACCCGCCTCGGTTTCTTTACCTGCCACTTTATAATCCCAGCGACAGGAATTGGTACAACTACCCTGATTAGGGTCACGGTGATTAAAGTAACCGGATAATAAACAGCGGCCGGAATATGCGATACAAAGTGAGCCATGTACAAAAACTTCCAGTTCGACATCAGGGCACTGCTGACGGATTTCTTCTACCTCACCGAGAGACAGCTCACGCGACAGGATAATTCGCTCAATACCCACACCCTGCCAGAACTTTACCGCCGCTGCATTGACAGTATTCATCTGCACCGATAAATGTATCGGCATCTCCGGCCAGTTTTCCCTGATCAGCATAATCAGACCCGGGTCTGACATAATCAGGGCATCCGGTTTAAGCACAACAATTTTTGCCATGTCGGCCAGAAAGGTCTTTAACTTACTGCCATGCGGCATGATGTTAACCGCAACAAAGAATCGCTTGCCTTGTTTATGAGCAGCATCAATGCCGACAGATAAGTTTTCGATATTAAAATCATTGTTGCGTACACGCAGTGAATAGCGTGGCAAACCCGCGTAAACCGCATCCGCACCAAAAGCCATGGCATAGTGCTGGCTCTTCAGGGTGCCCGCTGGCGACAATAATTCTACTTTTCTTTCTGTTTGTGACATATCAATAGCCCATATATTTTTTCATCTAACATTTCATTTAGCAGCAATTCCTGAATGGTGATCCATTAACACCTGCTTTTCAAACTTTCCTTCCACTCTAAACCATGCAACTACTGCGGCAATAAAGACCGTTGCACTGGCAATAGCGAATGTAATCTCAGCTCCATACCATCCCATCAGGTAGCCGCTAACCAGGCTACCAACTGCCCCGCCCGCACCAAAACTCACACTGCCATATAGCGCCATGCCTCGATGCTGATGCCGGCCTGTAAAATAGCGATGTATCATGGCTACGGCAACACCATGAAATAATCCGAAGCTGATGGCATGCAGCACCTGGGCCAAAACCAGCAGAACTAAAGACTCAGGAAACATGCCTATCATCAGCCAACGTATGCCGGTAATGAAACAACTGAAGATTAGCAGTACACGAAAGCGTATCGGTTTCAAAAACCTGTGCATGGTTAAAAACAGGATCACCTCAAACAAAACACCTATAGCCCATAAGATTCCGATCAGGGTTTTGCTGTAGCCGAAGTCAGATAAATACAGGGTATAGAAGGTGTAATACGGCGCATGACTGGCCTGCAATAAAAAACATACCAGAAAAAAGCTCATCAGCTCAGGATACTGAAAAATGTACCGGACTATACTGCCCCGTTCAGGCTGCTCACACTTGTCGGCATCCTTAATAAATAACGTAAAGAAAAAGATCCCTAGCAAACAGGCAAGCACTACCGGCAAGACTAAGTCAGGAGGATAACTATCCAGCGCATATCCCAGTAACAGAGATGAGACAATGAAGCCTATAGACCCCCAGAGACGCACCTTGCCGTATAGGTGGTCATCATCACCGAGGTGATTCAAGGTGGTGACTTCCACCTGCGGCAGCACCGCATTCCAGAAAAAGGTGAACAGCATCATTACCAGTGCCAGCCACCAGAAACTCTCGCCGAAAAATACTCCGAGGTAGAAGATGACTGAAAGCAGAGCGGCCAGCCGCACCAGTCGCATACAGGAATTACTGTGATCAGCCAGCCAGGACCAGATATTGGGAGCAATCACCTTGGTGGCCATGATGATGGCCATGAGGTTGCCTATATCAGAGAGTGAAAACCCCAGCGAGGCCAGATAAGGCCCCCAGTAAGGCAGCAGCACACCTAAAGTAGCGAAATAAACAAAGTATAGGGATGACAGACGCCAGTAAGGCATGGGCAGGGCGCCAGGGGCTAACAGAAAAAAGGTCTTAGCGGTCTTATGACTGCTCCGCGAGGACATCAGCATTCTGACCCCGATGCCGCAAAACGTGGTCCATCAGAGTAATAGCCAGCATCGCTTCAACGATCGGAGTGGCACGAATACCTACACAGGGATCATGCCGGCCTGTGGTAATCACTTCTGCAGACTCACCCTTTTTATTGATGGTTTGACCTGGTAGGCGTAACGATGAGGTCGGCTTGAAGGCTACACTGGCAAGTACATCCTGACCACTGGATATGCCTCCTAAAATACCACCGGCATTATTGGACTGAAAACCCTCGGGTTTGATCAAATCACGGTGTTCGGTACCTTTCTGCTCAATACTGGCAAAGCCTGCCCCAATCTCTACACCTTTTGCTGCATTGATGCACATCAACGCATGAGCGATATCGGCATCTAGGCGATCAAAAACGGGTTCACCCAGGCCGACGGGGACACCGCTGGCCACTACATTTATACGTGCGCCTACCGAATTACCTTCCTTGCGTAAGGCATCCATATAGGCTTCCAGCTCAGCAACTTTATCTGCATCGGGACAGAAAAATGGATTCGTTTCAACGACATCCCAGTCCAGTTTATCAATCTTAATCGGGCCCAATTGAGCCAGGTAGCCGCGTATCTGAATCCCATACCTGAGTTTTAGGTATTTTTTAGCCACCGCGCCTGACGCCACGCGCATAGCGGTTTCGCGTGCAGAGGAACGTCCGCCGCCACGATAATAGCGAAAGCCACACTTCTTTGCGTAGGTGAGGTCTGCATGTCCCGGACGAAACAATTCTTTAATATCTGAATAGTCTTTTGAGCGCTGGTCGGTATTGCGGATAAGCAGGCCAATAGGTGTGCCGGTAGTTTTACCCTCAAATACACCGGAAAGTATTTCCACTTCATCTGACTCACGGCGCTGGGTAGTATGGCGCGAGGTACCGGGCTTGCGGCGATCCAGATCCGGCTGAATATCGGCTGCACTTAATTCAAACCCCGGAGGGCAGCCGTCAACTATGCAGCCGATGGCCGCACCGTGGCTTTCACCAAAACTGGTGACGGTAAAGAGCTTGCCTATTGTGTTGCCGGACATATTAATTCCTTTTTATCAGTATTCGCCTGTCGAATGAAACTTCAGGACAACTCTAAAATATTCAAATATTTCGTCATTGCGAGGAGCGTAGTGACGCGACAATCTCTATACTATCAATTATCTTGCATGAGATTGCCACGCTTCGGTGCTCGTGACCATCGGAAATGCCCGAAGGGTGCAATGACGAATTGATTTAAGTTTTTGGCAGGGTTACACCCATCTGCCCCTGGTATTTGCCACCGCGATCTTTATACGAGGTTTCGCACTCTTCATCACCTTCAAAGAATATCACCTGTGCTACACCCTCGTTAGCATAGATCTTGGCTGGCAATGGTGTGGTGTTGGAAAATTCCAGTGTCACATGGCCTTCCCACTCCGGTTCAAACGGGGTGACATTAACGATGATGCCACAACGCGCATAGGTTGATTTACCCAGGCAGATGGTCAGCACATTTCGTGGAATGCGCAGGTATTCAACTGTTCTTGCCAGGGCAAATGAGTTGGGTGGAATAATACAAACATCGCCTTTAAAATCGACAAAACTGTTCTCGTCAAAGTTCTTCGGATCGACCAGCGCAGAATTGATATTGGTGAAAATCTTGAATTCATCTGAGCAGCGAATATCGTAACCATAACTTGAAGTGCCGTAGGACACCACTTTATTCCCTTGTGCGTCAACTCGCACCTGACCCGCTTCAAACGGCTCAATCATGCCGGTTTCCTGAGCCATCTTGCGTATCCACTTATCGGACTTTACGCCCATACCCACATACTCCTTAGACCTGTTTAAAAAATTACCGCATTATTACTGAAAAAGACCGGTATGAGAAACACTCATACCGGTCTTTTTTACTTCATTACCTTTTGCACTAAGCTACGCGTCATTGCGAGCGAAGCGCGGCAATCTTATTTTCTGGATTAATCAGATAGAGAT
>DAOVWW010000302.1 GCA_030636465.1 Gammaproteobacteria bacterium | reverse complement strand
CCATCTGTTTGGGGGACGCTACGAAAACATTTATCTAAGCGAACAGCATATTCCAGCACTAGGCTCATTAATCGTTGAAGCAACTCATCATGCTGAAGACATTTTGCAACTTAAAAACTTACGTGCAGGTTTCTGGTTCAATTTTATGCCGCCTGAATCAACCACTACCGTGCACACCCACGATGACGATGATGAACTATTGTCAGCTGTCTATTATGTAAATGTTACAGAACATTCAGGTAATCTGATTATTTATGAGAAATCGAATATGTCTGCTCCGCGAAAGATTGAGATTACCCCTGAAGCGGGTGACTTTATCTTTTTCAAACCAGACGTTCCTCATGAAGTATCCCGTAACAACAGTTCACAATCTCGCCTTTCGATCGGCATTAATTTCGGTCAACCATGAAGTGAGTTAAAAATTGTGTCGGAGTGTTACGCCAAAAAAAAGGAGCCGTGAGGCTCCTTTTTACAGTTTGATCGCAGAAGAGGGGATTAATAGCCGCCTTTGCGTGTACTCTGTGGGCAGCCACCAATTTTCAGACCTTGCTTGGAAGGCATTTCCGGGAACATTTCGTACATGAGCTTTGATGAAACCTTTTCTCCCCGGATTTTACTCATGGCTTTCATGATGCCTCGCTCATTCGGTTCGTTACCGTCCAGGATCTCTGCGCGGACGTACTTCACAATATCCCAGTGTCTCTCGGTTGCCTCGATATCTTCTTCGGCAAACAATGCTGTTGCAATTTCTTCGTTCCAGTCACCAATGTTGACCAGGTAACCATTGTCGGTTCTTTCTACGGAATCAAGTACTGACATCACTAATCCTCTTCTATGTTGAATGATTGATAGTTGGCAATTGCGCTAGATTGCTTTGCCAGTTAAATTTGAGGCGGTAATGATAAATCAGAATTTGCTTAAATACTACTTAAAAAGAGCAATCTAAAGCGATGGACTAAGATCATAGGCTTTTACCTACCAATACCGTACACGACCCGTATCCACATGGATGAAGTCTGATTTCTGGTAATACCCGGTTCCACCTTTGGCCAATGACCTGCATGCCTTATGTAGCTCCTGGGTATCACAGCCAGTCAGGCGGATGTCAATGGCTTTACCTTGCATATGTAAACTACGTTTAGCTACACCATTACTTTTATTGCGCAGCTTTGCGTTGGTTTTTGGAGAGCGATAGCCGGATATAACCTCAAAGATACCGTTGCTGTCTGTCACCTTCTTGAGATTGTGCAGAATATCCAGCAGCCCGGGGTCGATAGGGTGGCTCTCGCCAGTGCGGAAGTCACTCAAATACCGGTTAATTTCGCTTAGGGAATCAGGGATGTAGGCAAGGCCATCATGATAGTCGATTGTAAGCTTTTCACCAGTATGCGTGTGATAGAAGCTTAGACGACGTGCCTGTGTAGAGGCATGGGCAGGATGCGTGATAATCGGCATAGCCATGCTTGCAGCAAGCACTGATGCTGTACCTATGACGAAACGGCGTCTAGAAATATCGATGCCTGGTGCATTGTTAGAATCAGTCATTACTATCTTTGTCTGCCACATTTAAAGGGTATATGTTAATTATGGTCTCTAAGTGAATGATTTCAAGTAAAATAGTCAGGAAAAATATGGAAATATTTCAGCTTGTTGAGCTGTAATTACTTGAGTTTCACTTCGCATAGTCTATGTATAATTATACACTCGGGCTCACAGTTTTTTACGGGCTAACGCCCAAAATAGTGAATTCAAATTATTTCTTCAAGGATAAGTAAATGAGTAAATGGCAGCACGCAACAATGGCAGTAACGTTTGCAGGAGTAATTATGTTCAGCTCCGCAAACAGCTATGCGGTTTCTCAGGAAGAGTACCAGAGTGCACTCACTGAGCTACTGGAAGCAGGTCCGGCCACTTACCTGAATCTAAATGCTCATGGGAAAACGTCTACAGATATTGATACCAGGCTCACTGATATCTACAACAGCAACGGACTGCAACCTTTCTGGATCGAAAATGGGAAACCCAGTCAGCGTGCTTTAGATATTATCAGTGTACTGGCTGATGCGAAGAATCATGGTCTCGAGCCCAATAGTTATTTCCTTGACGGGATTGTCCAGTACACTGAAAGCAAGACTGCTGCTGATCTGGTGAGACTGGATGTCTTACTTTCTCTGGGAATGATGCGCTATGTGGCTGATCAGCGTGAAGGGCGCATCATGCCACGTGAAATTGATCCAGTTTTGTTTGAATCTGCCAGCGATCAGGAGGTCGACTGGGTTGCTCTCAGAGCGTCCGCCTTTGGTGCGACTGATATGAAGACCTTCCTCGAGCTACAGCCGCCGCCATTTTTGCAATATCGCAAACTACAGCAAAAGATGACTGAATATCGGCTGCTTGCTGCAAAGGGCGGGTGGCCGTCTATAGCCGCGGGAGAGACATTAAAACCCGGCATGGATGACACGCGCATTAAGGATGTTAGACGGCGACTAAGTATTACCGGTGAGGTGTCTACAGGGGATATTGGCAGCAGCTTGTTTGACCTGACGCTGGAGGCGGCGGTTAAACATTTTCAAAAGCGCCATAACTTAAACCCGGACGGTGCCATCGGCAAGCAGACCCTGGCGGCTATGAATATTACAGTTGAGGACAGGATAACCCAGCTTAACGTTAATATGGAACGTTATCGCTGGTTGAATCGAGATATTAATGAGCGCCGGGTTGCGGTCAATATTGCAAGTTTCGAGGTGTATGCCGGTAAAGCTGGCAAAATTGATTTATCGATGCCTGTAGTGGTTGGTAAGTTACAGCACGAAACACCGGTATTCAGCGACACGATTAAATATATAGTTTTTAACCCTTTCTGGACTCTAACACCCAGCATCGCGCGAAATGAAACATTGCCGAAACTGCAGCAAGACCCTCTATACTTACAGAAACATGATATGCGTATTTTTCAGGGTTGGGCCGAGGGT
>DAOVWW010000184.1 GCA_030636465.1 Gammaproteobacteria bacterium | reverse complement strand
GCCAGTACAATGATGCCCATGCCGCCGAGCCATTGCAGCTGCTGACGATAGTAAAGAATTGAGCGCGGCAGATGGTCCAGGCCGGTAAGTACGGTGGCCCCGGTTGTGGTGAGCCCTGACATGGATTCAAATACGGCTTCAATGACGGACATGTCAGGATTATCGGCCAACCAGAAAGGCAGGGCACCCGAGAGGGCCAGAACCAGCCAGAATAAGACAACGATCAGGAAGCCGTCGCGTATGCGCAGCTCATCTGAATTGTTTCGATTGGGCAACCATAAAAGCCCACCCAGAGTGAGAACTGCAATCCATGACTGCAGAAAAATTATCCGGGTTCCATCCTGATCAAACCATCCTATAAATAATGGCGGTAGCAGGCTGGCACTGAAAATGATGAGTAAAAATCCTAAAACTTTAAGGATGAGGTGAGTTTGCATGGCGGCTAATAGTCGGCTCAGATAAAGAGGGGGCTGACCTGAAACAGTGCAACGACTTCATCAATATGTTTCTTCTCCTGCACAAACAGGATCAGGTGGTCTTCATTGATGATGACGGTATCGTGATGTGGGATGATTACTTCTTCACCACGCAGTATGGCACCAATGATAGTGCCTTTGGGTAAAGGTATTTGATCGATCTGCCGGCCAACGACTTTGCTCGATTGATCGTTGAGAGCAATGGCTTCAATGGCTTCCGCTGTGCCCAGGCGTAATGAATGTACCGCTTCGAGCGCACCGGTGCGAAATTTGGGCAGGACGCTGCCTATAGTTGCCTGTTTAGGCGAGTAGGCGATATCAATCATGGTTCGTTCGATAAGGTCAGCATAAGCTGAGCGATTCACTATAGACATAACCCTGCGTGCACCGAGCTGCTTTGCCAGCATGGCAGAGAGTATATTGGCCTCATCATCATTGGTGATGGCGCAGAAGACATCAGTTTTGTGAATATTCTCCATTTTCAACAGATCTTCATCTGCAGAGTCACCGATCAGCACAATTGTGTTTTTCAGATTGTTTGAAATTTCCTCTGCGCGCTCAGGGTTGGATTCAATTAGTTTAACCTTATAGTTTTTTTGTTCCAGAGCCTCGGCCAGACGGAAACCAATGTTGCCACCGCCTGCGAGCATGATGGTTCGTACAGGTTTGTCCAGTTTACGCATCTCGCTCATTACGGCGCGAATATGTTCAGTCGCCGCGATAAAAAAGACTTCGTCATTGACCTCAATGGTGGTATCGCCACACGGCATAATGGCATTACCCTTACGGTAGATCGCGACCACGCGTGTTTCAATATTAGACAAATGATCTTTTAATTCACGCAACTGGTGACCTACCAGGGGGCCATCATCATAGGCTTTAATGGCGACTAGCTGTATGCGGCCATTAGCGAAATCAAGTACCTGAAGTGCGCCAGGGCGTTCGATCAACCGTTGTAATTCAGTGGTGACAATCTGTTCGGGGCTGATAATATAATCGACACCCAGACCGCTGCCATCTTTTGCAAACAACTTATCTTCGCTGATATATCGGGTTGAGCGAATGCGGGCAATTTTTTTCGGTGTATTGAAGAGTATGGATGCAATCTGGCAGGCAGTAATGTTCGTCTCATCACTATTCGTAACAGCGAGTATTAGTTCAGCATCATCACCGCCAGCTTCTCGCAATACATCCGGGTGTGAGGCGTGGCCATGTACCGTGCGGATATCAAATCTATTTTGCAACAGACTCAGGCGTTCTTCATCGAGATCAACAAGAGTGATGTCACCACCGGCTTCACGTGACAGAATTTCAGTGATTGATGTGCCAACCTGACCGGCACCTAGAATGATTATTTTCATACTCTATTTTATTACGGCTGCTGTTTACGGCTATTTTTAGGGTTTATGTCGAGAGCCTTTAGCTTACGATAAAGGTGCGTTCTTTCCATGCCGGTTATTTGGGCGAGTTCACTGACGTTGCCACTTACCTGCTTAAGGTGATGGAGTAAATAGCTGCGCTCGAAATCATCACGGGCATCGCGTAGTGATTGATTATAGTCTGGAGCGTACTGTGTTGGAACATCTGCGACTGTTCTTTTACCCAGTGCAGCCTGTACTTCCTCAGTGCTGACTTCTTCACCGCGGTTGAGGATTAGCAGCCGTTGAACCAGATTTTTTAATTCACGTACGTTACCTGGCCAACTGTATTGTCTAAGTATGTTTAGTGATTCTGCCGGGAATCGCCGCGTTGGCAGGTGGTCAACACTTACCATGCGCTCGAGGTTATGTTCAATCAGCAAGTTCACATCTTCCGGGTGTTCACGTAGTGGCGGCATTTTTATCGGGATGACATTCAAGCGATAGTAAAGGTCTTCTCTGAAGCGACCGGCTGTTACTTCTTCTTCCAGCTTATGTGTGGTGGCAGCAATAACACGAACATCCAGTTCGACTGGTGTACTGCCGCCGACACGCAGGAACCGGTTTTCCCTTAAGGCACCGATAAGCTTGGTTTGAGTGTCGAGATCCATATCGGCAATTTCGTCCAACAGTAACGTCCCGCCACGGGCCTGTTCAAATGAACCGGTGGTGACGATGCCATTTTTTTCAGAGCCAAACATTTGCACAGCAATGTTTTCAGCAGGTATGGCAGCCAGATTGATGGTGACCAGCTCCGCATCAGCACGAGGGCTAAGGCGGTGAATCATTCTTGCAGCGACTTCTTTACCGCTACCGGGTTCACCATAAATCAGTACCCAGCTTTCGGTCCTGGCGATAAGTTTAATCTGTTCCTTAAGTTGCAGCATGGTGTCGCTATTACCCAGCAGGTTGTCGGCTGGCTGCAATTGTTGCCGCAGCTGGACATTTTCATTGCGCAGCTGTACGTTCTGCAATGCACGCTGTACGGTGACCAGAAGTTTGGCCATCGACAGGGGTTTTTCAAGAAAGTCATAAGCGCCGTAACGAATTGCATCGACGGCAGTTTCAACATTGCCGTGTCCGGACATCATCACTATGGAAGGAGGGTTTTCCTCCGACTCCATCCATTCTTTCAGTAATGTAATACCATCGGTGCCAGGCATCCAGATATCAAGCAGTACCAGGTCAGGTTTAAATTCTTTAAGTGCCAGACGTGCTTCTTCTGCATTGCCGGCTGTGCTGACTATGAAACTTTCATCTTCAAGGATTTCCTGCACCAGTCGGCAGATTTCCGGTTCATCATCAGTGATCAGAATTCGGTTATTTTTCATCAGGCTTCAGCCCTTGATTGTTGATCGTGTGGCCTGTTAATTTTGACAGGTAATTGTATGGTAAAGCAGCTGCCGTTATTTTTCATATTTTTTGCCCAGATAGTACCACCGTGCTCATCGATAATTTTCTTAACTATCGCCAGCCCAAGTCCGGTCCCCTTTTCCTTGCTGGTGACATAAGGGTCAAATAGCTGGTCCATCAGATCTTTTTGTATGCCTGGACCATTATCTTCAATTTTTATGGTTACAATTTTTTCATTCTTGCCTTTGCCCGATTCTGAGATCACAGAAAGTGTAGCATTTTCTGTGTGTTGAAGTGCCTGCAGGGCGTTGACGATGAGGTTGTTAAATACCTGGCGCATGCGTCCCGAGTCCAGCCTCATCGGAGTAATGGACTCGTCCAGAGTCAACGTTATGTCAACCTGCCCGGAATGGCCTTTGTGTAGTTCTACCACATCGGCCAGCAGTTGATTGAGGTCAACATCATGGATATTCATAGTAACCGGCTGAGCATAACTGGAGAAGGCATTTACCATCTCTTTCATGGATTCAACCTGTTCAGAAATAGTGCGTGTTGCCCGATCAAGTGTTTGTTTGTCAGATTCATTCAGAGTATGCAGATATTTATGCCGTATTCTTTCGGCAGATAGCTGGATGGGTGTGAGCGGGTTCTTAATCTCATGTGCCAGCCTGCGTGCGACTTCACCCCAGGCCGCATCACGCTGATCCTGTAGCATGACAGTAATGTCATCAAAAACAAAAACATAAGCAGAAGCACCTGGCTGGTTGCCGGGAAGGCGGGTACCGCGACATAATAGTACCTGTTTGCCGCGCGTATTAAAGAGGGTTATTTCTTCTTCCCATTCAGGCTGGTTAGCCGTGATAGTGCGGTCCAGCAGGATAAAAAAATCTTTTAGCTGCGTCTGCGTCTGCGCCAGAGAAAGAATATCGAGATCATAAAGCTTATCCAGTTCCTGAACATCAAGAATTTCACAGGCCCTGCTGTTATGTGTGCGCAGCTTGCGATTGGCATCGAACGAAAGCACCCCTGATGAGAGATGGCTAAGTACGGTTTCCAGATAAGTATGCTGTTCAACCACTTCTTTCTGGCTTTGTTCAGCGTTTTCACGTGCCCTGGCAATTTGTTGCGTCATGC
>DAOVWW010000106.1 GCA_030636465.1 Gammaproteobacteria bacterium | reverse complement strand
TGAAACTTCTACAATCTTTCAGCCCTTTCTACGCTAAAATAGCGCCATGAAAGAACTTGCAGGCAAAAAGATACTCCTCGGCATTACCGGTGGCATTGCAGCCTATAAAAGCGCTGTGCTATGCCGCGAGCTTATGCGCTTAGGCGCCGAAGTTCGAGTCATCATGACTGCTGCTGCGACACAATTTATTACTCCACTTACATTGCAGGCATTGAGCGGTCACCCTGTACACAGCGATTTATTTGCCGCTGAAAACGAAGATGCGATGGGACATATTGAACTTGCACGCTGGGCTGACAGAATTCTTATTGCCCCTGCCAGCGCACAAACCATATCCAAACTCGCTCATGGGGAGGCAGATAACCTGCTGACCACTACGGGGTTGGCCAGTGACGCATCATTAATGATTGCTCCAGCGATGAATAATGTCATGTGGCGGGATGTTGCTACACAGGAAAACATTAAGCTGCTGCGCGCTCGTGATGTATTAATTCTTGGTCCTGCCAGCGGAGATCAGGCCTGTGGTGAAACTGGCCCGGGCCGCATGCTGGAGGCAGACGAAATATCTGAATATGTACTACAGCAGTTCCAGGCTCAGTCACTTAAGGGAAAACGGGTCATCGTCACCGCCGGCCCTACCTGGGAAGCTATCGACCCCGTACGGGGATTGACCAATCACAGTTCCGGCAAGATGGGTTATGCCCTGGCAGGCGCCCTGCATGATGCGGGTGCCAACGTTACACTAATTTCAGGACCAACGGCTTTACATCCTCCACGCAGTGTTCCATGTATTCATATCACCAGTGCGCAGGAAATGTCTGATGCGGTAATGGAAAATATTACTGGCTGCGATATTTTTGTCGCTGTCGCAGCGGTAGCCGATTATCGTCCCGTCAGCAGCACCGAGCAGAAGATAAAAAAGACAGCTGAAACTCTTACTCTGAAACTGGTACGCAATCCCGACATCCTGGCCATGGTCGCCGCACTCGAGAAGCCGCCTTTCACCGTCGGCTTTGCCGCTGAAACTGAAAACCTCATTGATCATGCAAAAGAAAAGCTGGCTGCAAAGAAAATAGATTTGATTGCAGCAAACCCTGTCAGCGGTGACAATAGCGCATTCAATTCCGAATCGAATGAATTAAGCCTGATAGACAGCAACGGCATTACCCACCTCGGCCGCTGCAGCAAATCGATACTGGCCCATAAATTAACTAAGGAAATCGTCAGACGCTACTATGAAACACATCCAACTAAAGATACTTGATCCCAAAATTGGCCAGCAAATCCCTTTGCCAGAACATGCAACGGATGGCTCTGCTGGTGTAGACCTGCGTGCCTGCCTCGATAAAGAGCTACTGATTAAGCCCGGAGAAACCCACCTTATTGGAACTGGCATCGCGATTCATATAGCCGATCCAGACTTTGCCGCTATGCTGCTGCCCCGCTCAGGACTCGGCCACAAACATGGAATCGTCCTCGGCAATCTAGTCGGTCTGATTGATTCAGACTACCAGGGTGAATTAAAAGTATCCTGCTGGAATCGTGGCGACACAGAATTTACTGTCAAACCCGGCGAGCGCATCTGCCAGATGATTATCGTCCCGGTGGTACAGGCCAGCTACGAGATCGTAGAAGAATTTGATCAATCTGAACGTGGCGCCGGTGGTTTCGGACATACTGGTACCCACTAAATACCCACTAAGTACCTAACACTACCGGCTATAACACCCACAACATCTGAAAAACTGATAAGCAGAACCTATGAATAGCATTAGCAATGACTTTCCACATGAAATCTTCAAAGCCTACGATATTCGTGGCATTGTAAATAAATCATTAACAAATGATATCACTCGTCAAATCGGCCAGGCCTTTGGCAGTGAGGCACTTGATAGAAATGTCGATACGGTAATCATTGCCAGGGATGGGCGATTGTCCGGCCCGGATCTCAGTGCGGCGCTGTCAGAGGGGCTGCGCTCCAGCGGCTGCAATGTTATCGACATCGGCATGGTTCCCACCCCGGTACTGTACTTTGCCACCTATCATCTTAATACCGGCACCGGCATCATGATTACCGGCAGCCACAACCCGCCTGAATATAATGGACTAAAAATGGTCATGGCAGGTGAAACCCTTGCTGGTGAGCGCATTCAGGAATTAAAACAGCGGATTCTTAATAAAGAATTCTCCAATGGCCAGGGGCAGATTGAAAATGCAGACGTTTTATCAGCCTACAGCCAACGCATCGTTTCAGAAGGCAGGTTTTCTCGAGAATTGCATGCAGTAGTCGATTGCGGCAATGGCGTGGCCAGCGAAATCGCACCGCAATTACTTGCTGAACTGGGTTGCAAAATTACCCCGCTCTTTTGTGAGACTGATGGTAATTTTCCCAATCATCACCCTGACCCCAGTCAGCCTGACACCCTCGTTGATCTGATAAAAACCATGCATGAGACCGGTGCAGACATCGGCCTGGCCTTTGATGGTGATGGTGACAGACTGGGTGTCGTCACACCTGATGGGAAAATCATCTGGCCGGATCGCCAGTTGATCCTGTTTGCTCAGGATATTCTAAAGCAAACTCCCGGCGCTCATATTATTTATGACGTCAAATGCTCACAAACTGTTGAAGCTGAAATTAAGCGTGCTGGTGGCAAACCAGAAATGTGGAAAACAGGGCACTCATTTATCAAGGCAAGACTGCGGGAAACCGGCGCTGAGCTGGCAGGAGAAATGTCCGGCCATGTCTTTTTCAATGACCACTGGTATGGCTTCGATGATGGTCTGTATGCTGCGGTACGCTTGCTGCACATCCTCGCCAATGATAAACGAGATGCCACTGCAATCTTTGATGCTCTTCCTGATACGGTGAATACACCAGAACTCGGACTCACCATGGAAGAAGGTGAACATTACAAACTCATTGATGAATTACTAGCCAATGCAGATTTTGCGGATGCAAAAGTCCAGAAGATTGATGGCCTCAGGGTAGATTTTGAAAATGGCTTTGGGCTGGTACGAGCCTCGAATACTACTCCCAAACTTGTATTAAGATTTGAAGCTGACAATGAGGAAAATCTTGAGTTAATCATGGCTCGGTTTCGAAACCTGATCAACGACACTCGCCCCGGCCTTGACCTCCCCTTTTGATGAAATAAGCAGTCATGCCTAAAGCCCGTTTTCGCAGAACCCGGCGCCAGCTAACATCCAGCCGAGTGTGGCGGACACGACTGGTTTTCTGGTTCGGTGCCGTCCTGGTTGGACTGGCAGCGACGGCACTTGCCATAGGCAGTGATCATGCAGGCCAAATTTTTTCCCAAGTTCTAGAGACCAGCCCTTACATCCCTGTCGTTTTAACTCCCATGGGACTGGTACTCATCACCTGGATCACACGCCGTTTTGTCCCGGCAGCCAAAGGTAGCGGCATACCCCAGGTTATTGCCTCTCTGCAGATGAAACATGATTCGGACAAAAGAAAAATCCTGTCTCTACGCATCGCCATCAGCAAGGGGCTGCTGGTAATGCTGGGCATATTGTCAGGTGCCTCTATCGGTAGAGAAGGCCCAACAGTTCATATCGCTGCGGCTATCGCCTATGCCGTATCACGTTTTGCGCGCTTTCCACTACATGATATCGGTCGCGGGCTCATTATTGCGGGCTCAGCAGCCGGTCTTGCAGCCGCCTTCAACACACCTCTGGCTGGAATCGTTTTTGTTATAGAAGAAGTTCGCCGCAGCTATGAGAAAAACACTAGTGGCACAATTCTTACCGCCGTTATTATCGCCGGCATGACCGCCCTGGCGATTCAGGGCAACTACAACTATTTTGGTACGGTAACAGCCAAACTTGAATTATCACAGGCCGTAGGGGTCGTTATCGTCTGTGGCATTATAGGCGGACTTGCTGGTGGCCTGTTCGGCGCTGTACTGCTAAAGGGCGCCCGCAAATTAACCGGCTTTCGCAACACCCGCCCTTATCTACTTGCGGTAATCTGTGGACTCTCACTTGCTGCCATCGGTCTGGCTTCTGGTGGCCTGACTTATGGCACCGGTTATGAGGAGGCGCAGCATCTTATAAATGGCGGCGAAAGCAACGGTTTCACTTATGCTTTGATGAAACTCTCTGCAACAGTTATCTCTTACTGGAGTGGTATACCCGGCGGTATTTTTGCCCCTTCATTATCTGTTGGTGCGGGCTTAGGAGCTGGCATTGCAGAATGGTTCCCGACAGTACCTGCAGCGGCAATCGTTTTGCTTGGTATGGTGGCCTATTTTACCGGTGTCGTGCAAACTCCGATCACCGCCGTGGTCATCATTATGGAAATGACAGCTGATCAAAGTTTACTGCTGCCATTGATGGCTACGGCATTGATCGCAGAGGGTATTTCGAAGCTGATCAACCCCCATTCAATTTATCGTTATCTCGCTATGGATTTCATGAAAGATGTACACAGGGAGAAATTTCACGAAGACCCGGGAAAGGAAAAGTAACAAGCTTTTAATTTAGCTATTTAAAACCGAAGCCTGATTTACTTAACCCCCATCGCCTCGGGTGGCACACCCACCAGCTTGGCTTCCGGAATCCGTGATTTAACGTAAGTGCTTAATTCCAGCACCAGGCCGGGCTTATGCTTGATTGAAACCCAGAGTAAATTCAGCGGAACGTTCAGATCAACAAATACTACTTCTCTATACTGGCTAAGTATTTCAACAAGAATATCGACCCTGCTACGCAGGCCCGCCTCAGCAAGATCACGCAGGCCGGGAAACAGCATCATAAAATCTCCGAGCGCATTGCCATCTTCATCGTGTGTTGGAACGCGTTCATGCAGAGGTTCCTTGTGCAGTATTTCAAGAGAGCATTTCAGGTTTGTGCTCTTTCTTTTTTCAAGAGTCATAACATATTCACCCGCCAGAACAGATAAATCTCAGTTTAGTCCTTACAGGATCAGAAGCAAGTAAACTTACTAAGGAACCTCTGATTAACTCTGGACGAAGTAGATTGCGATATAAAAAAATCAGATTTGAGGCGGAAAGTGCACGTAATAGCTAGCTATTGCGAAGCTTTTCAACGAAAAATATGAAATTTTTAGGCGTAAGATACGAGTTCATGAATTGATCAGAGGTTCCCTAAGGCAATGCCATCAATACTTGCTCAGAGAGACGGTCCTGCAGCTGAAATATATTTTTATCATCTTCTTCAAATCCACCATACGCTAATGTTTTACCCAGTGGCAGACCCTTGATGACATAGCCTGCCAGCATGCTATTGCCGGCATGTTCTATACTTACCAGCAACTCCAGTTGTGCAGTAGCGCGTTGTTTCAGCAAATGAATATCAACACTCTGATGCCTGCCCGACAGCAGAGACCGAACTGCAACCTCAATGCTTTGAACAAATTTTTTCTTTTCTCCGTGCGGAGAGTAAAATTCAAACTCTGCTACGTATAGCTTTAATATTTTTTTTTCAGTAGCAGATGAGGCGATCATATGGGGAAGAGAAAATATTACTACGACCGCAGCAAGAAACGCTAACCAGACTAACCATTTGTGTTTCTTTATTTTCACTCTGAGTTTTCGTTTTAGCTCACGTCTTTTACAACGACTTGCCTGGCCAGCGGGTAAATATGCAAACAATGGGATGCCAACATTAATATTTTTTAAAACATGGGTACCTATCGGAACGAGTATTTGTTTTTCATCATCTGCGAGGTATTGGTATACCGACAGGGAGAGACAAATGCCGCCAGCTCGCGCAAGCTTTGGTAAGCGTGCAGCCAGGTTTACATCTCTGCCAAGAAACTTGTCCTGTTGCTGAAGCACTTCTCCAAGATGCAAACCTATGCGTAGATTGTACTGCGGGAGCTGTGCCTGAAGACCTAATGCGGCATTAAAAGCCGATACTGTACCTGCAAAAGAGGCATAAATTTCGCCAGAACTAATTTCGAGTATCCTGCCCTGAAATGCCTTCAGATAGGTGCACAAATCCCTTTCATTTTCTTCTATTCGGCATGAGGCTACCGGCAATTCTGTAACAGTTTCAGTCGATTCCGTAACTT
>DAOVWW010000288.1 GCA_030636465.1 Gammaproteobacteria bacterium | reverse complement strand
GTGTAGGGGCAATGCCAGCCTGGGGTGCAGTTCTGGGTGATGAAGGTACTAAAAACATTACTGCCTATGTAATGTCTTTAAGCGGCAGAAAGACCTCTGGTGACGTCGATGCTGGCCAGGAAAAATTCCAGCAGTTATGTGTTGCCTGCCATGGTGCCGAAGCGAAAGGCAACATTGCTCTTGGCGCACCTGACCTGACTGATGACAGTTGGGTCTATGGCAGTTCACGTCGCACTATTGAAAAGACCATCAGTGAAGGACGCAATGGACGCATGCCGGGATTTGGTGAGTTCCTCGGTGAAGGTAAGGTCCATTTACTTTCGGCTTATGTATATAGCCTCTCACTTGAATAGTACTCGTCTCAAACAGCCAGTGTAAAATCAGGCTGTATATTTAAAATACCGGGCAATCTGCCCGGTATTTTTTTATTAGCTTAGAGTAAAATGGCTGCGCTACTAAAATTCTATGAGGTGAATAAATGACTGAACAAGCAGAAATTCCAAAAATACAGCGAGTGGTCGCCGTCTTATGGCCATCTTTCCTAACATCAGGCGCCGCTATGATCCTGTTTTACTGGATCTTCTCACCAGGTGAAGTATTTCCTGAATTAGAAGCCAGCGGAGTCAGCAACATGGCCTTCTATTCAATAACTTTTCTATTTTTATGGCTTACCACCCTGACATCATGTCTGCTTTCCTGCTATTTCCTACGACCCTGTAATCGCTGTAACTAAGCTGGCTGCAGCAAATATATTTGCTCCCAAGATTAAGAGATAAGAACAATGTCATCCACTGATAAGAACAAACCTGATACAACTCAGGACTCCCTTTACGCCAAGCGTAAGGATATATATCCACGCGAGGTGCACGGTATCTTTGCTCGCTGGCGCGTGGCGATGGTGGCTCTAACACTCGGTTTGTACTACATCCTGCCCTGGATAACGATGGGCGATGGCCGCCAGGCTTTATTGTTTGATCTTCCCAACAGGAAGTTTAACATCTTCATGATGACCCTGTGGCCACAGGATCTTATCTATCTCTCGGCATTACTGATTATTTCAGCATTAGGACTTTTTCTATTCACTTCGGTTGGTGGTCGATTATGGTGCGGATATGCCTGCCCACAAACAGTATGGACAGAGGCCTTTCTCTGGATAGAAAGAAAAGTAGAAGGCAGCAGACAGAAGCAGATTAAACTCGCCAAAGCGCCATGGAATTTTGAAAAGGTTATTAAAAAAGGCGGGAAACATGTCATCTGGTTAGTCTTTTCTCTGTGGACAGGTCTGACCTTTGTCGGTTATTTCTCACCTATAAGAGAACTTACCGTAACTTTTGTCAATTGGGAGCTGGGGCCATGGGAAACCTTCTGGATATTTTTCTATGGCTTCGCGACATACGGTAATGCCGGCTGGCTGCGGGAACAGGTTTGTATCTACATGTGCCCCTATGCCCGCTTCCAGAGTGTCATGTTTGATCAAAATACCCTGATTATTTCCTATGACGAAAAAAGAGGTAATCCACGTGGTGCGCGCAAGCGCGGCAAAGACAAACCTTCAGACAAAGGCGATTGCATAGACTGCGGCCTGTGCGTTCAGGCTTGCCCGACAGGCATTGATATTCGCGATGGCCTGCAATATCAGTGTATTGCCTGTGCGGCCTGCATTGATGTCTGCGATGACGTCATGGATAAGATGAACTACGACAGGGGGCTGATCCGATACACCACCATTAATGAAGTTGAGGGCAAGGGTTTACACATTTTCAGGCCTCGAATTTTTGTCTATTCCGCTATTCTGGTCGGCCTCGTGATTGCCATGATGTGGTCATTGCTGGTACGTATTCCTGTCGGTGTCGATATCACTCGTGATCGGAATATCCTCTACCGCGAGGCTGCAAACGGAAACCTGGAGAACGTCTTTAAGATCAGAATCATGAACCAGGACGACAAGCCCCATGCATTTGTCATTTCACTGGAGGGTTTTTCTGGTGCGTTCCTTGACCTTGATGAAACAGAAACCCAGGTTGAAAGTGGTAAAATTGTTGATACCCTGGTACGGGTACAGGCCGAAGAAGACATTATCAAGAGCCGTAGCACGAATATCACTCTACGTGTTACAGCTGTCGATGATGAAAAATTAACTGATGATGAAGATGCCCGCTTTATTGCTCCCGCTGACTGGTTTAAATAATAATGACTAACGCTAAAATGACGAATACCGCTGAAGCTGTAAATTCCGTAGAAAAAAGACCCTGGTACAAAGAACCCATGGTGTGGCTGGTGATTGCGATACCGCTATCATCGGTAATCTACGGCACATTTTTTTTCATCGTTTCCATCACCTCATTCGACGGCATGGTAGTTGATGACTATTACAAGGAAGGCAAAAAGATTAATCGTGTACTCAAGCGCGATAAAGCTGCACTGCGGCATGGTCTTACTGCACAGATGACTGTCAACGAAGGACTGGCGACAGTGTTTATTGCAGCCAAGAAAAGCTACGTTCCGCCCCCTACGCTGGAAATTAATTTTATTTATTCAACTCGAGCAGGGCAGGACAAAACAATTTTTGTAGAGCAAACACAGCCCGGCATATACAAAGGTGCCGTTCCTGAACTGGAAATTGGAAGATGGAATGTACAGATCGCCTCTGATGACTGGAGGTTAATGGGTTCGATGCGTGCACCGGATGAACATACAGTGGTGATCAAACCTTTAATGAAGTAAAGGTCGTGTTTCGTGTTAGGTATTACGGAACGTCGATACAATGCAATCAAAAGTAGGTGTGAATTTATTCGTACATTAAAGTGAGACTAGCCAAAGATTTTGTGCGAATAAATTCGCACCTACTTTTTATCAAAAATTTATCAATGCTCCCTGGTCGCCCTGAAATCAACACCCGGGTATCTTTCAATTGCAAGATCCAGATTCACTCTGGTCGGCGCCAAATAGGTCAGGCTTCCTGCTCCATCAAGTGCCAGATTGTTAGATGCCTTCTGCTGCAACAGCTCAATCTCACGTTCATCATCTGACTCCACCCAGCGGGCAGTCGTCACGCTTGCGGGCTCAAATATGCATTCGACCCGATACTCAGATTTAAGTCGTGAAGCAACAACATCAAACTGTAAGACACCCACTGCACCAAGAATTAATTCATTGGTGTTCAAGGGCCTGAACAACTGCGTTGCACCCTCCTCGCTAAGCTGCTGCAAGCCTTTAAGCAAGGCCTTGTTCTTAAGTGGATCTTT
>DAOVWW010000251.1 GCA_030636465.1 Gammaproteobacteria bacterium | reverse complement strand
GGCCCGCTGGCCAGGCATTTTCTCGAACGGTTCAGCGAAATGTATGGGAAGCCGCCACCGGACATCAGTGATTCCTGTCTGGAACATTTACAGCAATACAACTGGCCTGGTAACGCACGTGAAATTGAGAACTGCATGCACCGCGCTTTCCTGACCTGTACGGGAGATCGGTTGCAGATTGAGCACCTGCATCTCGACAGGGCACTGGAACCACACAGTGCAGGCGATAGTGAAATCAAGGCCGGTATCAGTATACGTGATATGGAGCAGGCCCTGATCAAACAAACTGTCCAACATGTGAAGGGTAATCGTACGGAAGCTGCGAAATTACTCGGCATCAGTATCCGTACATTGAGAAACAAACTGCGTGAAATGGACTCTGGCATGCAATTTGCTAAAAAATCAGTGGCATCTGTCTAAAGGTATAAGCAACAAATGAATGGTATTATGAGAGGTACACCATGAGTGGTTTATTTAGCAGCGGATTTCTCAAACTTGAGACTGCAATGGTTGCACGCGAGAAGCTTCAGACCACCCATGCATCCAATATTGCAAATGCCGACACGCCCAACTATCGGGCAGACACACGCACCTTCGCCGATATGTTTGCGGTTGAGCAGGCCAGGCGGAACCAGCTTGAGCGCGGCCAATTTTCCGAATCGAACAGCAACATCCTGCAACATTCCCGTCTTGATTCTTCCAGTTACTCCTCTCGTCTGGATGGGAACACCGTAGATACACAAAAAGAGATGGCCCGAATGGCTGAAAACCAACTGATGCATGAACTTACGATGCGCATGATTAAGGGCAAAATAAGCGGCCTGGCTAATGCCATCAAGGAAGGTAGGTAATGTCTGATTCGCTTGTAAGCTCCATGCATATTAGTGCCGCAGGCATGTCTGCGCAGAGATCGCGCATGGATATTGTGGCAGAGAATATTGCCAATGCTGAATCCACCCGTACAAACGAAGGGGGTCCATATAAACGTCGTCAGGTTATTTTTGAAACCATTTCACCACAGAGCAGCTTTGCCAGCGTATTTTCATCATCACTGAAAAGCCAGCAGTCCCAAACGGTGAAAGTAGCGGATGTGGTTAAGGACAATCGACCACCACAGGAACTGTATGATCCATCCCACCCCGATGCTGATGGTAAAGGCATGGTTAAGTTTCCCAATGTAAATACAGTTGAAGAGATGGTGGACCTGAGCTCTGCATCCAGGGGATTTGAGTCAAATGTCACAGTAATGCAGGCATCCAAGCGGATGTTCCTGAAAACACTCGAACTGCTGAGGTAACGATTGTTGAAAGAGCATGACTCGAAATATCTATTGGCAGTCGGGTACAATTATTTTTCCAACGGGATAGCTAATTATATATATAGATCAAGAGGTTAAGATATGAACGTCAATTCAGTAGGTAATATCAACGCGCAGATTCCATCAATACAGCCTGCGGCCAAAAAGCCGGATAATTTTGCCGCACTGATGCAGCATTATGTGCAGCAGGCAAATCAGGAAACCAAGGCAGCAAACGCGGCGGGTGTGGAACTCGCTATGGGCAAAAGCAATAATGTTTCTGAAACGCTGCTGGCCATGCAAAAAGCAGACCTCTCTTTTCAGTTGATGGTGGGCGTACGAAATAAGCTGGTGGATGCATATCGTGAAGTTATGCGCATGCAGGTTTAGTAAAGCATAACGATTCAATTATAGTTTTTGAGGGCGACAAGGTGCCACTATGACCAGATCAGAACGAAATGGAGAGCTGAATGTTTTTTTACGGCAGAGATATACAACGAGAAAAAGTGCCCGCTAAGGAATTGAACCATGGCCAATGAACTTACTCCTTCACAAACACAGGCTGTTGCCGCTAGCTCACCAGCGTCAGCATCTTCTTCGCAAAATGCGCAGTCATTACAGGCAGGTATTTCCAATATTCAGGGGGCGCTATTAAAGAACCGGCGCCTGCTGTTGCTCATTGCCAGCGCTCTGATGCTGGCAGGCTTTATCAGTCTGCTTCTCTGGTCAGCAGATGCTCCGTATAGACCTCTGTTTTCGAATATAGATGAAAAAGAAGCCGCCTCAATTATTGAAATGCTTCAGAAAGAAAAAGTGCCTTACCGCCTTGAAGGGAGAGGAACAGTACTGGTTCCATCGGATCAGGTTTATGCACTGAGGCTGAAGCTGGCAGGGCAGGATATGCTGCCGGGGAACAAAACAGGCTATGAGCTATTTGATAACAGCAATCAGCTCGGAATAAGTGACTTTGTCCAGAATGTTAACCTTCAGCGTGCGCTACAGGGTGAACTGGCTAGGACGATTGAGATCCTACCACAGGTATCGACTGCCAGAGTTCATCTTGTTCTGCCTAAAGAGTCTGCCTTTATTAATCGGAAGAGAAATGCAACAGCGTCAGTGATGCTGCAGCTGGCCGGGCCGAGCCGAATTTCTGCGCAGTCCATACTGGCTATTCAGAACCTGATTGCTGCCGGCGTACCTGAACTTGAGCGGGAAGAGGTTACTGTGGTTGATTCAGCAGGCAACTTGCTGACTACAAAGGGTGAATCCAGCTCGACAAGTGCTGTGCAGACACATCAGGAATATCAGGTGAGTCTTGAAAGAAGAATGGAAGATCGTCTGACCAGGATGCTGGAGCAAATTGTAGGAGCCGGACAGGCTGTGGTCAGGGTGACGGCAGAGATCAACCGCGAACATGTGGAGCAGAATAACCAGATATTTAACCCTGATGAATCAGTACTGCGTAGCGAGCGCGTCATTGAGGAGAGCAGAAAAGCATCTGATAGCAGGGCTAGAGGCGTTCCTGGTGTTGCCTCCAATAGCCCTGACAAGCGCGTCAATATGCAGGCTGGCACTCTAGAGCCACTGGAAGAGGCAGGTCGCAAGGAGCATATCAGTAGTTTTGAAATAAGTTCCACAAGCGAAAAACGTATTATTCCCTTCGGCAAGGTGGAAAAATTGTCAGTCGCAGTCCTGGTTGGAGGCACTATTAGTAAAGAAAACGATCTGTCTACCTTTACTCCCAGGAGTCAGGAGGAATTGAAATCCATACGTGGACTGGTTGAGCGGACTATGGGCTTTAATGAAGATCGCGGAGATTCTCTGGAAGTACAGAGCTTGCCATTGAGGGATGTTTTCATCAACGAAGATGGGGCTGCAATGCAGGAGGTGGAAACAAAAGCATTCTACCTGGAATTGGCTCGCTATGGTGTTGCCGGTCTCGCACTGCTGCTGCTGGCCTGGTTTGTTCTGCGTCCTATGGGTAAGCAGTTTACCTCTCATAGATCAGAGACTGCGAAAGAGAATGCTGGGCAGGGTCTGGCAGCTTTGAAGCAGCCGGAGAATGCTGTTGAGGCAGCCTTGGGTGCCATGCGACTGCAAAGCATTGGTGCAGATAATTTAGAACAACTGGCACTGCAACAGGCTTCAAAGGAAATGATTGCCCAGGATACTAAAATGGCAGCTCAAGTCATCCAGCAATGGACACGGCAGGCATGAGTAATAAGCAGAAGGTTATGACAGGCCTCGACAGGGCAGCCATTTTCTTGCTTTCAGTAGG
>DAOVWW010000064.1 GCA_030636465.1 Gammaproteobacteria bacterium | reverse complement strand
AGGAGCTGGCCCGGAAGATTGCACAGAAGGAGCGAAGCAAGAGTGAAAAAGAGCGGAATGCTATCCTTGATAACATACCATCTTCCATTAGTGTCAAAGATAAACAGGGCTGTTATCGACACATCAATGCCAGCTTTGAAAAATTTTCCGGTGCCAGCCGTAACACAATAATTGGCAAGACCGATTACGACATTTTTTCCTCTAAAACCGCAGAAAAGATACACCATCACGATCTACAGGTACTCAAGGGAAGGTCGGCACATGAATTCGAAGAAACCTTCTTTGACTTGCAAGCTGGATCAGAATATCTCTGTATCAAATTTCCTCTTTTTAGCTCAGATGGCAGCACCTACGCCCTGGGAACTATCTTTACCGATATCACTGAGCTCAAGCAAAAAGAACAGCAGAAATTGACGGAAGTAAAACTGCAACGAGACACTCTTGTACGCGAAGTCCATCACAGGATTAAAAACCACTTGCAGGGCATCAGTGCACTTTTAGCGAATCAGAGCACTAAACTAGATACACCCTGTTCAAACTTGATCAAAGCAGCCGTTGCAAATGTAAACAGCATTGCTGTTGTTCATGGACTAAAAACAAAAAATAATATAGAGCACATCAATTTATTCTTGTTGATGGAGTCAATTATCCAGAACATGGAAAAATTATACGAGAATAAAATAAATTTAATAACGTGCTCAGCTCAGACATGTTTTCAGTACATTACACCTGATGAAAGTGTTCCGCTGGCTTTAGTACTGAATGAACTCTTACAAAATGCAATCAAACACTCCATGCCTAGCGAGGATAATGAGCGGATCACAGTAAAGATTGGGTGTGGACAGGGTGAGAGTCTGGTGAGCATGACTAATCCCGGGCGTCCGTTGCCTGGCGACTTCGACTGGGAGTCAAGAACTGGACTGGGTACCGGCCTGCAACTGGTGAGCTCTCTGTTGCCTTCTGATGGGGCAAAGCTTTCCATCCATTCAAATGAGCTACGGGTAATTACCGAACTCAAATTATCTAAACCGGTGGTAATCAGCTCAAATGGTACACAGCCTATGGACCTAATCAGAAAAATTTCTTGATTTTAATATTAGGCAATGCTTAAATACTATTAGTGACGTATGGCATGAAATGGCAGATCAACGGCATTTCCCATTCGCATCAGATTTTCCTGTTATCACCCAAAAATTGTAATAACAGACTGACATACTTTTTTGTCCTTCATGCTGCCCCCACCCCTGCAGCGTGAATAGCTTGCATCAGCAAGCGTCTTTTTAGCCTTTCCCCCGCTAATTAAAATAGTGCTATATCACCTCAGGAGATTACTCTTGTCCGCAGATATGGTGTGCTCATATATATTTATATTTGTAAGGGGAAATAACTATGTCGTCATTCAAAAGAAAAAATAATTTTTACTCACTTGCTCTGATTTTTGTATTTTCAAGCCAGCTTATATCCACCTCAAGCTTTGCCAGGGATGAGTATTCAACAGCCCTAAACAGTGTGATTGACGGGTCCTACACTGACTTAGCCAGCCTAAGCCCTCATGTTAACTTAAAATATGTCGAAGAATCTATCCGTATTAAGTCTGCTAAACAACCGACCGCTACTACACACCATATAAACGGTGAGTATTTTGCAGCGCTAGACAACGTGATTGATACACCACGCTCTAACCAGGTCAGACAAAACCAGCAACAGAAATCAAAGAACAAAGAATATCTGCCGGCGAAAGGCTATGTATATATGGACAAAGAAATTAAAGATGAATTTGAAGCTAACCTTTTCAAAACAACTGTTCTGAACTTTGAATCCTACCTGGATCTGGAAAGAAAAGACCAACAGGAAGTTATTGCCATATATAGCGCCAGTGACAACATGGAAACTGCAATAATGAAATTACAGGAGCTTTCTGATAAATATTAATTACAAGATATGAAAGTCAAAGTTTTATCACTTTTAATAATTCATTTCCTGAGATTTTATTATGAATGCTGCTGTTGAATTTCAAAGTATCCGCTCTGAAATTTTAGACCGTTATAACTTTTTATCACAGATTGATGTTTGCCTGCATGATTCTGAAACAGATAAATTCAATACATACACAGTCACCTCCGATGAAGTTAATTTGGGTGACTGTACTCAAAAGCTTAAAGATAGCAGTCCTTATCTTCAGGATATGGCCTCAAATGGTAAGCCGCTAATTATCAATAATATAGAGGAAATAAGTGAGTATTCTGAACCAATTAAGATAATGCAACGAAGTGGGTATCAATCCAGCTACACGGTCCCTATGCAGAATAATCAGAAGTTCCTTGGATTTATATTTTTCAACTCCCATTCCAGAGATCTATTTTCATCCGATGTCACAGATTATCTCGATATGTATGGACGCTTGATTACGCACAAAATTTCAGGTGATTTACAGGCAATTAATGCCCTGAATGCAGCAGTTAAAACCATGAAAAATGTTTTTGGGTACAGGGATCCTGAAACAGGTGAACATTTGAATAGAATGTCACATTATTCATGGTTGCTTGCCAGAAAGTCAGCAGACAAACACTCACTTCACGACTCATGGGTTGAAGATGTACTTCTATTTTCCCCATTACATGATGTTGGCAAGATCGCAATCTCTGAGGACATCCTGTTCAAACCGGGAAAGTTAACCGATAAAGAGTTTGAAATCATAAAAACACACACGAGCAAAGGACGGGAGATGATTGACAACCTTGTCAATAATTTCGGTCTGAACGAGTATGCCCATATCGACATATTAAAAAACATTGTCGAATTCCACCATGAATCCGTTGATGGGAGCGGGTATCCGCTAGGGCTATCAATGAATGATATTCCACTCGAAGCCCGCATCGTAGCTGTTGCTGACGTCTTTGATGCATTGACAAGTGAGCGGCCATATAAAACGGCCATGTCAAATGATGATGCTATTGAAATACTAAGAAGTATGTCAGGTAAAAAACTGGATAGTGATCTAGTTGAGACATTTATTGAATGTATTGATGAGGTGGAGACTTACCAGAAAATATATAGACCTAAGCCGAGTGAAAGTATTTCACCTGGCATAAATTGATATGCAGCAGCAAGGCAACTAGCTTTACCTTTTTAAACCTTACACACCAGGTAAACAGAGAAATTCAAAATGAAGAATTTAATAAAACAAATTATCACAGCAACTTTTATTTTTATCTTACCCCTGGCAGGCCACAGTGCAGAAACATATATTTTAACTTCTGCTCCACGAGAATCAGTTGAAGATGGTAAAAAGCAATATGAGCCGATTGCTGAATTCCTGACACAAGCTACAGGCCAGACATTTATCTATGAGCATCCAGGTGATTGGTTGAGCTATTCAAAGAAAATGCGTGATGATCATTATGATGTGGTACTTGATGGACCACATTTTATCAGCTGGCGTATAGTGATGCTAAATCATACCCCTATAGTCCGTTTAGATGGTTCTCTACAGTTCTTACTTCTTGTCAATAAAGATAGTGCGATCAAATCACTGAATGAGTTGACTGGTTATCCAATTTGTTCGTTGGCCGCTCCCAATATGGCCACCCTGTCAGTTCAGAAGCTTTTCAACAACCCTATGCAGCAACCAATACTCAAAGAAGCTAAAAGTTTCAAGAGTGCTTTTAATGATATGCGCGATGGAAAATGCCAGGCTTCCATATTGCCTGTCGGGATCTATAATCGCATGAATAAAGATGGCAGCATTGATAAAAGTACAAAAATTATTTATCGTAGCTCACCCATGGCACAACAGGGTATTTCAGTATCACAGCAGATCAGCCCGGATCTACGTAATCAGATCAGCAATGCCTTACTAAGTGAAAATGGACAGCTTGCAACCAGACTTGTGCGAAAGAGATTTGGCGGTAACAAGAATATGCTAGCTACCAATGCCAAAGAATCTCAGGGATACTTCCACCTGCTTAGTGACTACTGGGGTTTTGACGTCCCTCAAAACAAGCTTAAAGCCCTTGCCGTAGCAGAAGTAGCATCATTGGAGACAACGGCATTGCAGGCTGCAGCACTGGAGGCGGCGATACTGGAAGCTAAGGCATTACAGGCTTCTGATATTGATAATAAACCTGTCACTAGCGTAATAGCAGCACAATAGTTCTAAATCTAGGTCAGTGGGATTTGATTCAGGAGACATCCTCTCGTACTAGTACTGCTGATTGATGTTGACCTCAACCATTTCAGGCAACGGGGGTTCAGAATAATATAAGCCTCTCGACCGGATTCTGCACAGACCTTATCTAGCGAGTATAATCCTGATATATTCTGTACAGGAAAAGTCATGATGTCTGCAAAAGAAAAAAAAACCGTCGCCTTACTTACCGGTAGTGCCCACCGGATAGGTGCCTGCATCGCCCGGCATCTGCATCAGCAGGATTATCGGGTCATCATACATTATCATTCCTCAGCGGAAGCAGCGCAAAAGCTGGTTGATGAATTTAATCAATTACGAGCCAATTCCGCAGACATGCTGCAGGCCAACCTTTCTGAGCCGGATGAGATCACCAGTCTAAGTCAGCAGGCCATTCAATGTTTTGGTCAGCTTGATCTGCTGGTCAATAACGCCTCGCGCTTCTTCCCTACCCCTGTCGGTGAGGTGACACTTACACAATGGGAAAACCTCGTTAACACGAACATGCGCGCCCCGTTTTTCCTTGCCCAGGCATTACACCCGGAACTAAAACGTACCCATGGCTGTGTTATCAACATCACCGATGTTTATGGTCACCGCCCACTCGATGAGCACCCGGTTTATTCGATGACCAAAGCTGGACTGATCATGCTAACCAAAAGCTTGTCAAAAGAAATGGGCCCAGAAGTCAGAGTCAATGCAGTTTCCCCTGGGGCCATTATCTGGCCGGACAGTAAACTGTCGGAAAACCGAAAATCAGAGATCCTCGACAGCACCAGCCTGCAACGCATAGGTGGACCGGATGATATTGCTGAAACCGTCGCTTTTCTCGCTAAAGCTGATTATGTTACGGGGCAGATCATTGCCGTAGATGGCGGCAGGTTAATTCATATTTGAGGGATTTTTTCTTGTGCTGTTGCAGCACAAATATCTAAACCTCAACGACCCACAATTCCTGTTCAGAAAAATTCCCCTGCTGCCATAACTGAGAAAAACTTAACCCCAGCTCGGGATGAAGAAAATCAGGTGCGAGCTCAGCTAATGGCTGCAACACAAACGCATAACGCGTTATTTCCCCGCGTGGAAGGTCCCAGTTTTGATCGTGACGGATCAGATCCCCGTACAATAGCAAATCCAGATCCATGGTTCGTGATGTGAAACGTTCTTCACCACGCTTGCGACCACAGTCCTGTTCAATTTTATCAAGTTTTTCATCCAGTTCAGTGAGAGGCAGTTCAGTATCAAAACCAATTACCATATTGAAAAAATTATCCCCTTCAAAACCTACTGCTACTGATTCATACACGGGCGACAGCTCGATGGGAGAAAATAATACATTGATGGCCTCCAGTGCCATGGCCACATATTTACGAGGTTCCTGATTACTGCCGACACTTAGATATACCTGTGTCACTCCTTATTGCCGCGCTCGATGATGACGCCTACATCCCGCCCACCATTAATTGCGCCTTTTTTATTCAGCTTGATACGGCACCAGGGTATTTCAAACTCGTCCAGCAAAATATCAGCAATTTTTTCTGCCAGCGCTTCAACCAGATCAAAATGGTTTTCTTCTATGAAAGAAATTATTCTTTTGGCGACTTCTTTATAGTTCAGCGTATCCTGCAGCCGATCACTGGCTGCGGCAATACGAATATCTGATCCCATATCCAGGTCTATCGTTAGTTTCTGGGTGATTTGTTTTTCCCACTCCCACACACCAATTTGAGCATCGGCTACCAGGCCATGCAGATAAATAATATCCATACCGTTACGTGTTTTCTCCAGGGGTTTTTAATTCTGATATTTTCCATCTCGGTTTAACTGCCACGGCTGTGCCTTCTGACTCACCTGCCTGTAATCGTAAACAGCCAACGTAGGCAATCATTGCACCATTATCCGTGCAGAATTCAGGTCTTGGGAAAAAGACTTTTATATTTTCCTGCTCTGCCATCGCAGCTAATTTACTGCGTAACGATTTATTTGCCCCAACGCCTCCTGCAATAACTAGCTCAGTGTGCCCGGTCTCTTTGAGTGCACGCCTGGCCTTTATTACCAGTGTATCTGTCGCTGCATCCTGAAAGGCCAGAGCAATATCCGCCCGTGTCTGATCGTCTAATTCCTGGCCTTCTTGTTTGTTTTTATGAGCGGTGGTCATGGTAAAAGTCTTTAAACCGCTAAAGCTGAAATCCAGCCCAGGGCGATCTGTCATGGGTCGAGGAAATTTGAAACGCCCGGCCTGACCAAGTTCTGCCTCTTTCGACACCGATGGCCCGCCGGGATAGGATAAACCCAGCAGTTTTGCAGTTTTGTCGAACGCTTCACCCACTGCATCATCCAGAGATTCGCCAAGAATACTATACTGGCCGACACCTGCGACATCAGCCAGCAGCGTATGGCCACCCGATACCAGTAGCGCAATAAACGGAAACTGCGGCCGGTTTTGTTCCAGCATAGGTGCCATCAAATGACCTTCCATATGATGCACCCCTACGGCTGGCACACTCAAGCCCATAGCCAGTGCCTGGCCCATTGATGCCCCCACCAGTAACGCACCGGCAAGACCTGGCCCTCGTGTATAGGCCACTCCATTAATATCAGATAATTTCAACTGCGAATCTTCCAGCAGCTCTCTAATCAATGGTACTAGTTTCCGAATATGATCACGGGCGGCCAGTTCCGGGACGACACCGCCATACTCAGCATGCATGGTAATTTGTGAATACAGGCAATCACCCAGCAAGCCCTGTTCACTATCATACAGGGCAACCGCTGTTTCATCACAGGAAGTTTCTATACCAAGTACCAGCATGCAGGGGCTCTATAATGATATTTTTAAAAAAGGGACTAGTTACTGACTCAGCTCGCCAGGCAGACGTGTGTAGCTGCATTGCATTTGCATAGAACTGGCCGTATTGCTGATTGAAGCCAGGCAGTGATGCTCCCGGCTTGCGGGTATCCATGCAGCAATCTGAATAAGGTACTGATCATGTCCATCATTACTCAGTCGATCGGCATTGAGGCGAACAATATTTGCGTCAAACTCAATAAACACCTCTGTTAACCTGGCGACCAGGCCAGGATGATCCCCACCCTGAATCGAAATACGATGAGTGACTTCTGAATTCGCAGCCGGCTCGCGAGAAAACTCAAAATCAACCACCTGCACCTCAGCACCTTCAAGCTCGGGCAGGGCATTAAGAACATCTTGCAGCCCCTGTCCTGTCATATCGTCGTTAGTCTCACATACCGCTGTGAACTTTGCGCCACTGCCAAGTACGGTAAAACTTGGTGAACCCAGATTAATGCAAAGATCGAACAAACAGCCACTGATTGCGGACACCAAGCCAGTTTTGTCCGATTGCAGGACGCTAACAAGATAGACATTGT
>DAOVWW010000209.1 GCA_030636465.1 Gammaproteobacteria bacterium | reverse complement strand
AGTACAAAAAAATAAGTTATAAGAGGCAATGGACTTATCAGAGCACAAAAGGCAAACCTATCACTGCACAACCCCAGATACGCATCCGTGCGAATAATGGTGAGGCCTTAGCGGCAGCCGCAATTGCGGGCATGGGAATCACAAAGGGGCCAACATTCATTCTCGGCAGTTATATCAAAGCCGGCAAGCTGCAAATTATTCTGGATGATTATCTGCCACCACCCATAGGAGTCTATGCTGTCTATCCTCCCGGGCGACTAATACCTAAACGCATCCAGGCTTTTTCAGATTTTCTCGCAGCACGATTTGGCGAGCATCCTTACTGGGATGAAGGATTGAATTTTTCTACTCCTAAACAAAGACGCGGCGTTGCCTCACAATAGAATATCAATAATTTCTCTTGTAGCTTCCATCAGACGAATGAGCTTACCGTCCACATTAATCGTCAATATCCCCTCGTGGTTTACAGGAATAACAACGCGGCCATGCCTGTAGACCTGATAGTCCAGTATCTCCCCTTGATGTAATTTTTTCTGCCAGCCTGGCGGTAAAGACTCACCTCTGTCGACCTTCTTTTGCAAACCGGGTGGCAGGGGTTTATCTTTATTTTTTGCATGCAGGGGGTTACAAATAAATACAGCAACCATCGCTATTATTAATGATGCTTTCAGATACATTCTTCTACCTCTATATGACATTAACTCAGAAAGAAAAAACATCTCGCCTGAGACTTGGAATAATACGGCTAAATTCTGCAAAACCTGTATCACGCGTAAACATAACACCAGCTCCCATATCCGGACTGCCGTCGGAAAACCCCTTGACCAGGTAGCCCATTACTTTCCATTTATCATTCATACGATGGCTAACAAAACCGGTCAGTTCGTTCATGCCTTCAGTGAACTCTGTAGTGGCTTCCCGAATATCGTAAAAGGCACCTAATGAGGTGGTTTTATTGTAGCGATATGAGTTACCGATAGAGCCGTAGAATACATTGTTTATTTCCACCAAATCAGTATCACCAAAGATTTTATAGCCTAGTGTAAAAAATAGTGAATTCTTGCCCAGTGACTTGATCAGATCCGTCTCCATTGCCCAGTCAAACTCACCGGTACCCAGGCCTTTGTCTTCATCTGCCGTAGGTAATTTAATTCTGCCCGTCACATCAACTATAGGCAAAGTTTGTGTTCCCGGGTACGCGAACCATGTGAACGATGCAGTGATATCACCCAGACCTGACTCGCTGGTAGAGCCGCCTCCAGGAATCGGTATCGGAGTTCCATCGGGGCCGATTACAACATCTCCAGGACTTTCAAGAGAAATGTAGGGAATAGTCAGCCCACTGCTCCACTTGTCGGTACCGTATTTTAACGTTAACGGGATATAAAGCATATCTGTGGATTCCTCTGCACCGTATTTGCCAGAACTGAAATCTACACCCGTAGTTATCAATACGTGATTAGATGGCAGGTCAGCTGCCTGTGCAGTCATTGGTAGAGCAAAAGATATGAATGTTACTAATGCGGTGAAAAGAGAATAACTATTGGCTTTCTTTAACATCTTATTTCCTGTTTTTCTTTTCCTGTAAAAATACGAAATCGGCGAAAGGTTTTTTAACCCTTCCGCCGACTGGAGTGTTACTAACTCTTAACTACGGCCCGGACGTTCTGGCTTAACAGGTTTCTGTGGTTTTTCAGGTTTCTGTATTTTTTCAGGGCGCTGTGGTTTCTCAACACGCGCGATTTTCTCTGGTCTTTGAGGCTTTTCTACACGTGAGATTTTTTCTGGCCGCTGAGGTCTTTCTACTCGAGTGACCTTAGTTGCTTTCTGAGGTCTCTCAACACGCTCTACCCTTTCAACCTTTGAAACTTTCTCTACTTTTGCCGCTTTTTCCGGCTTTTGGCTTTTCTCTACTTTTACTTTGGCAACTTTTTCGCTTCGTGAGGAAATACCCAGCTCAGCTGAAACAGAAAGTGTTTCTACTTCTGTGTCACCCAGATCAACTGTGTCCGGCACTTCTGGAGTTTCATCAAATAAACCCAGCTTTTTTAACTTACGCTCAAGATTTGCACGTAGGCGAGACAGTGCGTTCTGCTGTCCGGAATTGCCGCCTTCATAGCTAACACTCTCAAGGTTACCGTCCACATCATAAACACCTTCCATGCCTACTTTCTGCTGCTTATCAGTAATGGCATTATATAAACCGGCAGGACCACCCTCAGGATAGGCATTGCCATCGCTGTCGAAAGCGACACCTTCAGCTAATGCAGGTGCAAGTTCGTCAGTGGGCACGTCGTCCAGTGCATCTGGCGATTCAGGTGCTTCAGCCAGTTCAACGACCTCTTCTGGTAATGGTTCTATTTCTGGTACCTCAGTACCATCATCACCCAAACCATCCTTATTGAGCTTACGCTCCAGGTTCGCACGTAGACGGGACAAGGCATTCTGCTGACCGTAATTACCACCTTCATAGATTACATCGACAAGATTTCCATCTGCATCATAGATACCTGTCATGCCGAGTTTCTGCTGTTTGTCTACGATTGCATTGTACAGACCTGCAGGACCACCTTCCGGATAGGCATTGCCATCGTTGTCCAGAGCAATTCCTTCTGGCAGTGTAGGCAGAGGCTCTATTTCTTCGGGTAGCTCACCAACATCAGGCAACTCACCCGGAAGTTCATCACCTCCAGGTGTTTCAACCAGTACAATATCAACATCCAGAATTGGATTCGGTTCAGTATCACCTTCCTGTGCATGTGAGGACATCGCAATAGATGTCCCTAGCGTCAGCGCAGTTGCAATCGCGATATATAACAGTTTTTTAGTTGGGCGTTCGCTCATTGGTTTCATTTCTATCTCCCACATTTGGTTTATGATGAGATTTTAGGAGATAGATATGATGATTACCTAGAACTGGCCGATTAGTGGTAATTTGCCTTTGATGGGAAAGATGGGCGGTAGGGTTTTGTCGATGGGTGTTTTTGTCTGAGTCAGGTCTGAAACTGAATAATCAGTGGTTCAGTAATTCTCTAATCTGATCCCGGCATCAATATCCAGTACGGCAACCCATCTCTTTCCACCTCTTCCATGTGAGGACGTTTTGAAATATCACCACCATTAGAAAGTAAAACACCAAGGTCAGCCCTGACCTTATCATTGTAAAGATGATACAGATGCCCAGTCACTTCCCGCCCGCCAGATACACTGACGTCGATGGTATCCATGCCCTTAATCAGTACAAGATTTTCACCTGCTTCCCCCAGGCGCGGGTTGCCATGCACCTCGTTCGATAAGCGTAGGGGCTGATCATTTTCAGATGAATAGAGGGTGATGCGCTTGGCTATCTTTTTCAGGTCGGGGAATGCTGCACGAAATACGGCGGCATCAATATCTGGAGCGAGAAACACCAGTTCGTTAACATGCTTTCTATTGTCTTTGCGCGACAACAGCTGCAACACTCTAAAGACACCTCTTGAACCCAGGCTATGAGCAACTACATTTACATTCTCAGGACCATAAATGCTGGACAATCGTTCTATCACAGGTTCAAGATATTGCTGGCTCCATTCTATATCAGCTTCATCGCGGGTATAACTTACCAATGTCCCATCTGAAGGCCAGCTGAACAGTAATAAACGACTATTTGCATCCAGTGTTTGTTGGAATAATGCAGCACGATTGCAGCCTTTTACAAAATTTATGTTATAGCCATGAATAAACAGTACGACTTTATTTTTGTCCGAATCAGCGGCGGCCTGCTCAAAAGCCTGCCAGAGTTTTTCCTCTGTGAACTCTTTTAGCGTCATCAGTTCTTTGCTGGTATCGGGCACATAAAATGGCAGACGTGAAGTTATCTCCTCGTAACCTGTCGGGCTGATATGTACATCACACAGGCCGGTATGAGGTCGATCCCGCAAATCACCATAATAATCATCGATGGTTTGCTCACCGGTATGGTT
>DAOVWW010000145.1 GCA_030636465.1 Gammaproteobacteria bacterium | reverse complement strand
TGACTATGCAGGGTGACACTATGGATCCACAGGGTAAATATCTTGTTGCTCTGAACAAGCTGTCTATCGACCGTTTCAATCCTGTTGGCCCGCTGCATCCACAGAACCATCAGCTGATTGACATTAGCGGTGAGAAGATGGAACTGCTGTACGATATGCCATTACCACTGGGCGAACCTCACTATGCTGTAGCCATCAAGTCAGACATGCTAAAACCGGCTGTACGCTACAAGTCAGGCTGGAATAGTCGTAAAGATGAGAAGTCACCGTGGAAGACCCGTGCCGGCCGTGAAAAGACCGAGCGTACTTGTGATGCAGATGGCAAGTGTACTGTTCATGTCTATGGCACCACTATCCGTTCACATATCACACCTGAAATCATCGAGGTGACAGTAGGTGATACTGTATCATTGCATTTCACTAACCTGGAACGTGCTCAGGATCAAGTCCATGGCTTTGCGCTATCTGGTCAGAATGTCCAACTCTCTATTGAACCGGGCAAGACGGCTTCAGCCACCTTCGTAGCGGATAAAGAAGGTGTCTATCCTTACTACTGCACAGAGTTCTGCTCAGCACTGCATCTGGAAATGCAGGGTTATCTGCTGGTACAGCCCAAAGGTTACAAAGCCAAGGGTGGTGGTCTGAAAGAAGGTGTTACCTACACCGAAGCGGACTACAACAAGCAGGTTGAGACCAATGTCGCAACCCAGGGAGTTATTGATCAGGTTGTTGGTTTCATCACCAGCCACAACTACAAGGACTTCCCAATCGTAGTCTCACTGGTAGAAGATGCAACTGACCAGCTCGGCTTCGCCAAGGGTGCGAAAGATAAGTCAGAAGCGGCTGCAGCCAAGAAAGACTGGAACAATGCTATGCTCTGGGCTAACCAGTGGTGGCAGTACCAGGTCAAGACGGCTGATATGGGCCTGCGTGCCAAGACTCATCTTGAGGAAAATGGTGCGAAGAAGGTTACAAAATAACCTTCAGCGTCACTCAGTAATAATTACTAAGTGACGTTTACTAAGTAACAAATGGGGGCGATAATAATCGCCCCCATCTTTTTTTACATATGTCACATAGAGAGTGTCAATATTATGATTTATTCTAAAATTAAGACGGCAACAGCAATGGCCGTTGCCCTGGTAGTTTTGTCTCCTGCAGCACTTGCGCTGGACGGGGCTGAACTGTACAAGACAAAAACCTGTTCGACCTGTCATGGTAAAGACGGCAAATCACCCATATTGCCCAGCTACCCAAAAGTTGCCGGTCAAAATGAAGCCTATACGCTTCAGCAGATGAAAGATATCAAGAGCGGCACACGTGCAAACGGCGGCTCTGCAGCCATGAAAGGTGTCATGCATCTTGTCTCAGACGAGGAAATTGCGGCACTGGCCAAGTTCATCTCGACTATGCAGCCCTAATCATTCTTATGTAATATGATCACAAAAGCCTGTTGCAGCATGAGCAGGCTTTTTATTTGCCACGGATTTAATTAGCACGTCAATGCGAAAAGTACTTTCTAAAATCAAAGATTTCAAAAAAAACACCTCATTGTTCGCAATGGCGTTCTTTTTTGTCACCGGTATTATCCTGTGGGGTGCTTTCAATACCGCTATGGAAAAGACTAACACTCTGGAGTTCTGTATCTCCTGTCATGAAATGGAATCGACGGTTTACCAGGAATACAAGCATTCTACACATTTCACCAACTCCTCCGGTGTGCGCGCAATCTGTTCAGACTGTCATGTACCGAAGGACTGGGTGCCAAAAGTTATCCGTAAAATTCGTGCAACAAATGAACTGTATCACTGGATGACCGGCAGCATTGATACACCGGAAAAATTCGAGGCCCGGCGTCATGAACTGGCATCCCGGGTATGGGACTCGATGAAAGCAACCGATTCACGAGAATGCCGTAACTGTCACCAGTTTTCTGTGATGGCACTTGAAAACCAGGCACGCTTTGCAGCACGTATACACGGTGATGCAGCTGACAATGGCAAAACCTGCATCGACTGTCACCAGGGCATAACCCATAATCTACCGGCTATGGAAGCAATTGACGCTGAAGCGAAACCGGAACTGGACATGGATTACGCCGAAGAAATCAATGAAACCTGTGCTGGCTGTCATGGCGAATTTGGTGAAGGAACAATCAACGGTGAATATCCCCGCCTTGCTGGCATGGATGCAAACTACCTGGCAAAACAGCTTAGATTATTTAAAACACGGGAAAGACATAATATCCCGATGATACCTTTTACAACAGAAAGAGAACTTCCTGAAGAAGATGTCCTGTTGATTGCCACCTACCTGGCACAAATCGAATTACCAACTAAACTGCCCCCGATAGACGAGTCCAAAGAATTTGATGCCCTGGAGCGTCTGCAGAAAAGCGGGAAAGTCGTTAATGTCCCCAGATATTCGGGTAATGTCGAGGCGGGTAGAAATTTTTACCAGAAAGAGTGTGCCGGTTGCCATGCCGATGATGCCTGGGGTGATAATAGCCGGAAAATTCCACAACTGGCAGGGCAGTACAGTATTTATTTAAAACGCCAGATTGATAATTTCCGCAATGCTGAGCGACTGCATGATGATCCGCGAGATGCCGATATTTTCAAATCTTTCTCTGATAGAGAGATTCGCGATTTGCTCGCATATCTATCAATACTGGATGATGAATAAATAAGCTCTAAAGTTACTGGGTGCATACAATAACCACATATTATTTAAGGCTTTTTATTTGATCTAGCTCAAATACTTATGCTCATCATCGGAGTATGATTGCTCGGATTGAAAACATTTTCACTACCTTCCAGCGACATACTGGATAAAACGAACCACATAAACCTGAACAACGGGGAAATAACATGAATAGAAAACACATCTTAACAATGATGACTGCGGTGCTCGGACTTACAGTTTCTGCAACTTCCCTGGCATGGCTGGAAGCAGGCGGTCAACGTGACGAAGCGCTGCACCTTAAACCTGACCATGAAAACGGCATTGAAGTGTATGAAGTCTGCGCCGGCTGTCATCTAACAGAAGGCTGGGGCACGAAAGATGGTACTTTCCCTCAATTAGCCGGACAGCATAAAGAAGTTCTGGTTAAGCAGTTGGCCGACATCCGTGAAGGAAATCGTGATAACCCGACCATGTATCCGTTTGCACTGCCTGAATCAATAGGCGGCGCCCAGGCACTGATGGATGTCGTTACTTATACCGCAAAGCTGCCTATGAATCCGGATAACGGCAAAGGTGAGTGGGAAACAGGATCTAGCGAATTTGAACAGGGCAAAAAACTCTATGCTGACAATTGTACAGAATGCCATGACAAGAACGGTGAAGGCATCGCTGAAAAGTTTTATCCAAAAATCCAGGGCCAACATTACAATTACATGATGCGTCAGTTTGAGTGGATTCGTGATGGTAAACGTCGCAATGCCAACCCTGATATGGTCAAGCAGATTAAGGGATTCAGCGATAAGGATATGCAGATGGTAATTAACTATGTATCACGTATTCCTGTACCCAAGGAAGATCTGGCACCATCAAAAGACTGGCTGAATCCTGATTATGACTAAACGTGTGTAAACACAGCTAGCAATTATTTGCCGCAAACAGGCGGCACAAGACAGCAGGAGTGGCCATTAAGCCTCTCCTGCTTTTAATTCTAGTAGACCAGCAATTAAGACATAAGAGATACGATTATGACTAACAGGCGCACACTCACTGCAAATGTACTGGTACTTGCCGCTATAGGCGTACTGGCAGCCATTTATTTCACCCCGATCTGGTGGGTATCCCTGACAGCTCCCAACTACCCAGAAGAGGCCTTTCCGGATGGCATCCGTATTAATTTTCATATGAACGGTGTCTTCAATGGCTGTAAGAAAGTAGAGAGTGCCGAAATCAGTGAGGATGAATACCTTGATTGTGTTCACGAGATGGACACCATTAACCATTACGTAGGCATGTACCCGATTGCCGCCGGTGGCGTCATTGAGCGAGCCTTCTCACCATTTCTGATCTCGATGCTGGCCGTGATGCTTTTAGGCTTCATGTTTAGCAATCCACTCCTGAGAGCAAGTGTATTATCTGCTGGTTTTGCTGTACTTATAGGCTGGATGTACCTGACCTACTATGGCGAAGAGGGGTTGAAGTATCAGAATACCGGATACACCAGTGCACTGATTACGTCACTGGACCAGGATAGTGAAGTCGAAAAGAGAGAATTGACGGCGGGTGAAGCACTGATCGCTCGCATGCAGGCTTCGCTTGATCAAAGCAGTAACAAGCAGCCTGTCACTGAGAAAGAAACTAAGTTAAGTGATAAAACAAACAACATCAACAGCCTTAGGATAAGCTTTGAAAAAGATCAGGAACGCGTCACGAGCAGTGAACGCGAGCAATGGAACGGTAGTGGCGCACAAATGCTTTCCTGGCATTATGAAATGAACCTGGCCCGCTACTTCAACGTTCAAGAAGAAATTCAACCCCTGGTCAAGGGTATGACTACCGCAGCGGATATTGTTTTCTGGTTATTGATTGCCGCGATGATCTTTCTTGTTGTAGTCACATTTAAAACTAACAGTAAAATGTACTGGCTATTGGTTATACCTTCCATATTATTACCACTGTTCTTTCTCATCGATTATTCCGCCTGGTTATGGTGGTATGGACACACCCTGAACGACATGGGAGCATTTAGTGTGAAACCTTTCATGCCAACAGTGTTCGGTGATGGCAAAGTGGCGCAATTTACCACTCACTCCTACCCTGCCCTGGGATTCGGCTTAATGATTCTTTTTTCAGCCCTTCTGATCGTGGCAGCGAACCAGCGCTATAAACAGTTTAATATCGACAAATAATAGTAGGGTCCCTAAACTGATGAACACCTCAGGCAATCTATTAACTCGAGGAGCTCAAAGAAACAAGTGGGTTAGCAGACTAGTTCTGCTTTGCCTGCTGGCACCGCTGCCCCTGTTGGCTGACAGTAAGCTGCCTTTACAG
>DAOVWW010000250.1 GCA_030636465.1 Gammaproteobacteria bacterium | reverse complement strand
TCATCGTCATCAACTACCCATATAGTGGCTTTCTTTTTCATCGTTACTGCTCAGTTTAGTTTGCAAAAGGAAGGAAGATGGAAAACACCGTCTTACCTTTTACTGAAGTGAATTCGACCAGCCCGTGATGCTGGTTAACTATGTTTTGTACGATAGAAAGCCCCAGGCCGGTGCCTTCAGGTTTTCCTGTAATCAACGGGTAGAAAACGGTTGCCTGCAGATCCTCCGGTATACCCGGGCCATTATCTTCAATGTCCAGTTGTAATACCGTGCGATGCAAAACATTACCTATGGTGAAACGCCCTGCAGGGCGAGTAGAGAAACACAGGCAATTGGGCTCGCCAGAGGAGGCTGCAGGCGCATCCAGCATGGCATGTACTGCATTTTGGGATATATTTAAAATTACCTGCGTCAATGCATCCTGGTCGCCAAGTATTTCGGGCAGGCTGGGATCGTAGTTGGTACGGATACTGACCAGTTCAGGGTATTCAGCATTAATCAGCGTTCTCACATGTTCCAGGCAGGCATGAATGTTTATCGACTGTAAATCCAGTGGTGTATTGGGCCCTGCCATGGCATCAACCAGCCCGGATAAACGATCTGCCTCTTTGATGATTACCCGTGTGTATTCTTTCTGGGTTTCGTCTTCCAGCTCCATGTCCAGCAGCTGAGCGGCACCCCGCAGGCCGCCGAGTGGATTTTTTACCTCGTGGGCGATGCCCCTGAGTATTTTGCGTGTCGCTTCGTACTGTTCTTGCAGATGATCTTCACGTGCGAGTCGCAACAACCTGTCGACGTGGGTGATCTCAACAATAATTTCAGATACCAGTTCAACGCCACTGACAGGTGTTGCAGAAAAATCAATCGTGATGATCTGGCCAGTAATCAATTGCAGCCGGATTTCTCTTTCAGTGATAGTTCTATTTTCTTTTAAAATAGTAGTCAGTATATCGTGGCATTCTCTATTCTGCGGGAATATAAGTTTGTAACTTTTTCCTATTAGCTTACGAGTGCTGGCCTGTAACAGGTTTTCCCCAGCAGGATTTATCGCCATCAACTTCAGGCCGCTATCAAAAAGCAGCACAGCCGTATCCATATTCTCTACCAGGTGGCGGCAGAGATTGCTGTCTATTCTTGCGTTATATTGAGAGCTAGCCATAGGTAAAAAATAAAACGCCTCCGGTGAGGCGTTTTACATCATCCGCGGTCAGTTGAGATGCCCTTGAATTTAACAGCTGTAATAGAGATCGAACTCAACAGGATGTGTGCTCATGCGCAGTTGTGTCACTTCTTCCATTTTAAGCCCTATGTATGCGTCGATCACATCATCGGTGAAGACACCACCAGCCTTGAGGAAGTCACGATCGTTATCCAGTGCGTCCAGGGCTTCTTCAAAAGATGATGCCACTTGTGGAATCATTGCTTCTTCTTCAGAAGGCAGGTCGTACAGATCTTTATCCATCGCGTCGCCCGGGTGGATCTTATTGATGATGCCATCAAGGCCTGCCATCATCAGGGCAGAGAATGCCAGGTATGGGTTAGCAGTAGGATCCGGGAAACGTACTTCGATGCGGCGGCCTTTGGGATTGCTGTCGAAGGGTATACGAATTGAAGCAGAACGGTTGCGGGCTGAATAAGCCAGCATCACCGGTGCTTCAAAGCCGGGCACCAGGCGTTTGTAACTGTTGGTGGAGGCATTGGTAAAGGCATTTAATGCCTTGGCATGTTTGATGACCCCGCCAATATAGTACAGCGCAGTTTCTGACAGCCCGCCATATTCATCACCGGAAAAAATATTTTCTCCATCTTTTGCCAGAGACATGTGTACATGCATACCATTACCGTTATCGCCGACGACAGGTTTTGGCATGAATGTCGCGGTCTTGCCATAGGCATGTGCGATATTGTGTACGCAGTATTTCAGGATTTGATTTTCGTCAGCACGTTTTACCAGCGTATTGAAGCGTGTGCCAATTTCACACTGGCCGGCGGTGGCGACTTCGTGATGGTGAACTTCAACTTCAACACCCATCTCTTCCATGGTCAGGCACATGGCTGAGCGCAGGTCTTGCAGTGAATCAACGGGTGGAACAGGAAAATAACCACCTTTCACTCCCGGGCGGTGACCAATGTTGCCATCTTCAAATACTTTTTCGGAGTTCCAGGAGGACTCGTCTGAATCAATTTTGAAGAAAGAGCCCTGCATGGTATTACCCCAACGCACATCGTCGAAGACAAAAAATTCGGGCTCAGGACCGAAATAAGCGGTATCAGCGATGCCGGTAGATTGCAGATAGGCTTCAGCACGATGAGCGATAGAGCGAGGATCTCGCTGATAACCTTCACCGGTAGCAGGCTCGAGAATATCGCAGCGAATGATCAGGGTCGGGTCATCGAAGAATGGATCCATCACTGCTGTCGATGGGTCCGGCATCAGGATCATGTCTGACTCATTAATTCCTTTCCAGCCCGCGATAGATGAGCCATCAAACATTTTCCCATCTTCGAACACACTTTCATTAATAGTGTGGGCTGGCACGGAAACATGCTGTTCCTTGCCGTGGGTATCTGTGAAACGGAAGTCTACGAATTTGACCCCGTTGTCTTCAATTATTTTCAAGATTTCAGCGGACATGGTTTCCTCTTTATCAATGTGATTGAATGGAGCAGAGAATCTCTGACAATTTTTAACGAGGAGATATTTTGCACCACTTTAGTGCATAAATACAAACGTTGTATGGAATCTCCAGCTAAACTAATTTTTCATCCTTGTGAGGAACGGAGTGATGAAGCAATCTCTAAGTATATGATTTAAATTAATTATAAGATTGCTACGCTCCGCTCATAATGGAGGAATTCAATTAATGAATTAAAAATTTATCAGTGTAAACAGTGGAAGAATATTTCGATATTGCCAATATTGGGGTTCTTTAGCAGGGCATCAACGATTTTTTTTGCCATGGATCGACGTTGTTCATCAGTGGAACCGGGTATGGTGGGGAAAATCAGGTCAACATTGACGCTACCACTGAGGTAATGCAGGGTAATTTTTTCAGCAGCATGCGAGCCCTTTATCCCCGCAATTGCCTGATTAATTTGCTCCGACATGTCACTTCTAAGGGGTAAATCGATGTTCACCCTGCTAGTCTCGTCATTTTCAGGGTCTATGTGTACCAGCACATCATTGACACTTTCAAATTTCTCTATTACCTGTGAGCGAACATTTTCTGATATCTGATGGCCCTCAGAAACACTAATATTGCCATCTACCTGTAGATGTACATCTACCAGGGCACGCCCACCCATTAAACGTGTACGCAGCATATGCAGGTCAACGACGCCATCGATATTAGTGATGGCCTGGCGTATGGCCTTGACCTCTTCCTGTTCGAGAGAGGTATCAATGAGCTCTTGAAGCGCTTTCCAGCTAAGTAATGCTCCCATGCGAATAATCATGGTGCCGAGTCCAATGGCAGCCAGTGCGTCGAAATAGGGCAGTCCCAGTAAGCTGCCGCCAATGCCAATGAGGACGACTATTGAAGATATGGCATCGCTGCGATGATGCCAGGCATTGGAGCGAAGAATTATGG
>DAOVWW010000008.1 GCA_030636465.1 Gammaproteobacteria bacterium | reverse complement strand
GTCTGTCGCGACCATGCTGATTGATCATCGGACCCAGCAACTAGAAGGTCTGCGAAATATACTGCAGACTGTAGTTTACCCGGTGATGTTTATTTCGACTATCCCGCGTGAAGTGGTTCGTAGCGTGACGGGCTCAATGGAATCCAGCAGCGAATTACAAACAGACAATGAAGCCCTGCGTCAGGAGAATCTGTTATTGCATAGCCGGCTGGAGAAATTACACTCGCTGGAAGCAGATAACCTCAGGCTAAAGAGATTGCTGGGGCAATCAGAACAGATCGCAGAACGGGTACTGCTGGCGGAGCTGGTAGAAGTCAGTCTCGAACCGTATACCCAGAAAATTAGTCTCAACAAAGGCAGCCGTGATGGTGTTTATGTAGGCCAGCCGGTCATTAATGGCGATGGTGTAATCGGTCAGGTAGTACATACCAGCCAATTCCAGAGTACCGTAACGCTGCTAACTGATCCCGGAAGTGCAGTACCGGTAATGATCATTCGCAATGGCCTGCGTGGTGTTTTGTTCGGTACAGGTGTCCGCAATAAATTATCTTTGCCATATTTGACTGCTGATGCCGATATCAGAGTTGGTGACGTACTGATAAGTTCCGGTATGGGGGGACGTTTCCCAACAGGTTACCCCGTAGCGACGGTGACAAAAATTAAGCAGCAGCCCAGTGATGAATTTCTCACTATTAACACCCTGCCGGTGACACAGCTAGACCATGGGCGTGAAGTACTGCTTATCTGGCCGGGTGTCGAAAACGAGACTAATGAATCCCTGCAAAAGGAATTTAGCAATGAATAGTTTACCTATTCTGCTGACGTTCCTGGTTGCGCTGCTACTAACCAGTTTACCCCTGCCTGAGGGAACCGTTATTTACCGGCCGGAATGGCTGTTGCTGGTTCTCATCTACTGGTGTATGGCAATGCCTGAGCGCATCGGTATCTTTACCGGCTGGATGGTGGGGCTGACGCTGGATGTGATGTATGGCAGCCTGCTGGGGCAAAATGCCCTGACTTTTGCCATGGTCGCCTATCTTGTCAGTGTCCTGCATCTTCGTGTTCGTATGTTTCCCGTCTGGCAGCAATCACTTATGGTTTTAATCCTGGTTATTATTCACCTTGCATTAAATGCCTGGGTCAGAGGTATAACCGGTCAATTTTCTATAACCTGGTCATACTGGACACCTGCCCTGACGAGTGCCCTGGTGTGGCCCTTCCTGTTTATGTTGTTGCGCGATCTGAGACGACAGCGAATAAGTCACTAATATGGCTGATTTTGAAATCAAGGACGTCTTTCGCGAGACCAGAGTATTCACATCACGATCTATTGTAATTGGCATACTGATGATGGTGCTGATAGCGATATTGCTGACCAGGTTGTTTTATTTACAGGTAGTTGAATACGATCGTTACAGTACGCTTTCCAAAAAAAATCGTATTAGCGTGGTGCCCAGAGCCCCTGTACGGGGTCTGATTTTTGATCGTAATGGCGTGCCGCTGGCCAGGAATATTCCGTCTTATACACTGGAAGTTGTTCCTGATCAGGTAAAGGACATGGATGACCTGCTGGATGAATTAGGCAAGCTGGTGCAGTTATCTGAATATCATCTCAAGCTATTCCGCCGTGAAGTAAAACGGCATGCCAGATTTGACACTATAACTCTGCGCAGTCGCTTAACGGATCAGGAGGCGGCCAGGTTTGCCGTCAATCGTTACCGCTTTGACGGTGTCGAATTGCGTGCTCGCCTGGAACGTAACTACCCGAAAAATGAAAGTGCTGCACATGTCGTCGGTTACGTCGGACGCATCAGTTCACGTGATCTGGAAAAAATTGATAACTCTCTTTATCGAGGAATAGATTTCCTGGGTAAAACGGGAATTGAATCCTACTACGAAGATATATTGAGAGGGACAATTGGTTTTGATCAGGTAGAAACCAATGCACATGGCCGGGAAGTTAGAATTATTTCCAGCACTCCCTCTGTACCCGGGAAAAATATCTACCTGACTATCGACAGTGAATTACAGTTGATCGCAGAACAGGCACTAGGCGATTTCCGTGGAGCTGTGGTTGCCATACATCCCGGCACGGGTGAAATTCTGGCTTTTGCCAGTACACCATCGTATGACCCGAATGCCTTTGTTTATGGAATTAGCAACGCTGATTATTCGGCCCTGCGAGACTCGCTGGATACCCCGTTATTGAACCGGGCACTGCGTGGAAGATATGCGCCAGGTTCTACTATCAAACCCTTTATGGGCATGCTGGCTCTGAAGTCAGGTGTCAGTACCGCTAAAAAAACATTTTGCCCTGGTTACTATACTCTGACCAAAGGTGGTCATCGCTTTCGTTGCTGGAAACATAGCGGTCATGGTGCGATGGACTTGCATGATTCAGTCGTGCAGTCCTGTGATGTCTATTTTTATGACCTGGCTCATCACCTCGGTATTGACGAGATGCATGATTCCCTGTCGTTGTTTGGTTTTGGCAGCAAAACGGGCATAGACCTTAACGGTGAATCTGCTGCATTACTGCCATCACGGCAATGGAAACGTGGTGCAAAAGACCTGGCATGGTATCCAGGCGAGACAGTAATAGCCGGGATTGGCCAGGGTTTCGTATTAACCACGCCATTGCAGCTGGCGTCAGCCACGGCAATGCTGGCCAATAATGGACAAAGGATGAAACCACATTTGTTATTAGCAGAAGAAAACCCATTGAGTGCTGAAAAAGTTATTAACCCATCGCCAGCACTGGGTAGCGGGAAATGGAAGACTGAACACCTGGAATTTGTCAGACAGGCGATGGTTGATGTCACGGACTCCGCACGCGGTACCGCACGCAGGATAGGCGCAGGCAGCCCCTATAAGATTGCTGCCAAAACAGGTACGGCACAGGTAATAGGTATCAAACAAAATGAGCGCTACAAAGAATCTGAAGTGAACCCCAGGCATCGTGATCATGCATTGTTTATTGCCTACGCACCGGCTGAACATCCGGAAATTGCGGTAGCTGTGATCGCCGAAAATGGTGGCCACGGGGGTTCAACAGCAGGCCCTATAGCTAAAAAAGTAATGGATTATTATCTGCTCGGTAAAAAGCCTGAGAAGAAAGAGGATCCATCATGAGTAATAAAACATGGCTATCCATAGACTGGGCATTATTTACAGGGTTATTTACTCTGTCCGTAGTCAGCATGTTCGTGCTTTACAGTGCCGGAGATCAGAACATAGCTTTACTGACCAGGCAGTCGATTCGTATAGCCCTGGCTTTTGTCGTTATGTTTGCTGTTGCACGTATTAAACCAGAACAGCTATTGCGCTGGACTCCATATTTGTATGCTGCCGGTCTTATAATGTTAGTAATAGTCCTCGGTGTCGGCGTGATAGGCAAGGGCGCTCAGCGCTGGATAGATCTCGGCATCGTTCGTTTCCAGCCGGCTGAAATGATGAAGCTGGCCGTACCGATGATGGTGGCCTGGGTTATGGTTAAAAAGCCACTTCCTGCCAGCCTGCCAACTGTTATACTCGGTTTCATTGTTGTTGCTATTCCTGCGGCCCTGGTCATTAAACAGCCTGATCTGGGTACTGCAATACTGATAGCCGGATCAGGTCTGGTAGTGATATTTTTTGCCGGTATGTCGTGGAAAATAATAGCGTCTCTCGCGGCTATAGTGGCCGCTGCAGCACCGCTGGGCTGGTACCTTATCCATGACTATCAGCGGCAGCGTATTCTTACCCTGTTTGATCCCTGGTCTGATCCTCTGGGTGCCGGTTACCACACTATTCAATCGGCTATAGCGGTAGGGTCTGGCGGGATCTATGGCAAGGGCTGGCTAAATGGCAGCCAAAGTCAGCTGGATTTTATTCCAGAGAGATCTACAGATTTTATATTTGCGGTGTTCTCTGAAGAATTTGGTTTTATCGGTTCGTTATTATTGCTGCTGGTATATTTATTTATTGTCGGCAGGAGTCTCTATATTGCAATAGAGGCAAAAGATTCTTACACGCGTTTACTGTGTGGTTCACTAGCGGTAACTTTTGCCATCTATGTGTTTGTAAACATTGGTATGGTAACCGGTATTTTACCGATCGTTGGTGTACCTCTTCCCTTAATAAGTTACGGCGGAACTTCGATGGTCTCTCTGATGGCAGGTTTTGGTATTCTTATGTCCGCTTCTTCTAACCGTTGGTTTATGCACTAAATGATAATGAATAAAAATATACTTTCACTCTCCCCGCTGTTACTGGTTTTGTTTAGCTCGTCAGCCTTTTCTTTACAGACGAGTCATTACAAAGAACTGGATGATTTGTTCAAACAGGTTGCCAGTAAAACGGATTACACCGTTCAGGACCTACAGACTCTATTTAAAGACGTAGAAATAAAACCGAAGATTATAGAAACCATGGAGAGACCGGCTGAGTCCACCATGACCTGGACACGTTATCGTCAAATATTTTTGACCGATAGAAATATTCGTCGCGGTGCAGAATTCTGGCATAGTAATAGCGACGTATTAGAGCGAGCTGAGAAAGAGTATGGCGTGCCACCAGAAATTATCGTTGCCACACTGGGTGTCGAAACACGTTATGGCAGCAATACCGGTAATCATCGAGTCATTGATGCCTTATCTACGCTGGCGCTGGAATACCCCCGGCGCAGTAAATATTTCACCGCTGAGTTGAAAAACTTCCTGATACTGACAGATGAACACAAGCTAGATCCGTTGTCTGTCACCGGTTCTTATGCCGGGGCGATTGGCTTGCCGCAGTTTATGCCCAGCAGTTACCGTAACTATGCCGTGGATTATAGTAATGATGGTGTCAGTGACCTCGTTAACAGTGTTGATGATGCTATAGGTAGTATCGCCAGTTACTATTCCAGGCATGGCTGGAAACAGGGGCAACCAGTTTCCTGGATGGCGACTGACGTGAATAGCAGAGCCGACAGGCTGCTGGTAAAAAAACGCAAGACTGACCGACCGCTTAAAGATTTGCTGGATAAGGGGTTTGTGTTACAGCAACAGGTTGATATCAAAAGCCGGGTTGGCCTGATAAAGCTAAAAGGGGATGAACATCCTGAGTACCGTGTAGCGTTTGATAATTTTTTTGTGATTACCCGTTACAATACGTCCAAGCTTTATGCCACAGCCGTACAGTTACTGGGTGAAGAAATTAAAACGAGAGTACAGCTTACTCAATGAGATGGCTGCTTGCAGTTTGCTGGGCCTTAATCTTCATGCTAGCTGCCTGCAGTTCATCACCAACACCCTCAAAAAAAGGGGCTTATTACCTCGATGATGGCCCACCAAAGGGCAGTGTAGATCTTGCCAATGTAAAGGATGCTATTCCACGCTCAGAGCCGTTGAGTAAAACCGGCAATAAGCCATATGTTGTATTTGGTAAACGCTATGTACCGTTAAAATCCAATGCAGGTTTTAAGCAGAAGGGTACAGCATCCTGGTATGGTAAAAAGTTTCATGGCAAGCGCACCTCCAGTGGTGAGACTTACGATATGTACAAAATGACGGCTGCCCATACGGTACTGCCGATACCCAGTTATGCGAAAGTAACAAATCTTAATAACGGCCGCAGTATTATCGTAAGAGTCAATGACCGGGGTCCTTTTAAGCACAACCGTGTGATGGATCTTTCTTACGCTGCCGCTCTAAAACTTGACGTAGTGAAGACAGGAACCGGCCGGGTTGAAATCATTGCTATCAATGATAATAAGCAAGTTAGCAAGCCTCAGCCTCTGAAAAAAGATAGCCAGAGGGTAACTATACAGCTCGGTGCATTCAGCAACTATGATTCCGCACTTAAGCTGCAGAAACGACTGCAGGCGGATGGATATTCAAAAGCTATGATTGAAACCATTCAGCAAAATGAACTCAACATTTACAGGGTAAGGCTGGGACCAATTAAAGAACCCGGCAATATTGATTTCACTCTGGGTGATCTGCATCACGGTGGTTATGCAGATGCACATATCATAGTGGAAACAGTGAATTAGATTACCGATTATACGACTAAAAGGAATACGAAAAGAATGAAGAAAAAATTGCTTATTGCCGGTCTGCTGGCATTGGTACTTTCAACATCAAGCTTCGCTAAAGATCAGCAGGCGATATCAGATGCCAATATGACACCCCCTGTTATTGAGGGTAAATCCTGGCTACTGATTGATAATGACAGCGGTGCTGTTTTAAGTGCCGGCGATCCTGATATGCAGATAGAACCAGCCAGCCTGACTAAACTAATGGCGGCATATATTGTATTTAAAGAGCTAGCAGAGGGTCGTCAGACTCTTGAGGATATGGTATTTATCAGCGAGAAAGCCTGGCGTATGGAAGGCTCTCGTATGTTTATCAAGGTCAACAGTAAAGTAAAGCTGGAAGACCTGATCAAAGGTATGATTATACAATCAGGCAATGACGCAACGGTGGCCCTGGCTGAGCATGTGGCTGGAACAGAAGAATCTTTTGTTGGCTTGATGAATAAAATGGCAGCTGAACTGGGTATGAAGGGAACACACTTCGTCAACAGTTCAGGAATGCCCGGAGAGGGACATCTTACTACGGCCAGTGATCTGGCTAAATTGACGCGTGCATTGATTAGCCAATTCCCTCAATACTACAAGTATTATGCAATCAAAGATTTTACCTGGAACAAAATCAAGCAGGGTAACCGGAACTTATTGCTTTACCGTGACCCGACTGTCGATGGTGTCAAAACTGGCCACACTGAGTCTGCCGGATATTGTTTGATAGGCTCCGCTGAGCGAGAAGGCATGAGATTGATTGCCGTTGTTACCGGTACAGAAAGCAAATTGGCACGAGCAGAAATGGTTCAGAATTTACTGAATTATGGTTTTAGAAATTTTATTACCCAGGAAATCTATCCAGTCGGAAAACTGATTCAGAATGTGGACATTTATAAGGCAGCCAGTAATTTTGTTGCAGTCGAATCCGCTGATAAAATCTCATTAACTATACCCAGGAGAGGTGATGCGAGCCTCACGCAAACAGTCACTATTCCAGATTATGTCGTCGCTCCCGTAGATCAAGGCCAGGTGCTGGGTAATATTGAGTTTAGTTTTCAGGGCAAGGCTCTGGGCAAGTACCCATTGACGGCAACTACAAAGATAGAGGAAGGTGGTATTGTTGACCAGCTGATCGGTTCGGTTATGCTATGGATTGAGTCATTCTAGAATTGTCACGGAGCCTCTGATTATGGCGGTTGAAGAAGTCTATTTAAACGGAAAATATATACCCGCTGCAGAGGCATCGATCTCAATTTTTGATCGCGGTTTTATTTTTGGTGATGGCGTCTATGAGGTTATCCCCGTTTACGGCGGCAGGCTTTTTCGTATACAGCAGCACCTCGATCGTCTGCGTTATTCTCTCGGGGAAATTAAACTGCCGATATCTTTAAGCGATCAGGAGATTACACAAATTTTTGATCGCCTGCTCAAAAAAAGAAGTGACGATGCCTCAGTATATTTACAAATTACCCGTGGAGCTGCTCCCAGGAATCATGCCTTCCCCGAGCAAATGAAACCTACAATACTCGCTTATGCGCAGAACCTGGTTTATCCGGATGAGGCGTATCGCCAAGCAGGTGTTAGTGCGGTGAGTTTTCCTGATCAGCGCTGGGAACGTTGTGATATCAAATCTGTTTCTTTGCTGGCAAATGTACTGGCTCGGGAATATGCCCATGAGCATAATGCAGCTGAAGCCGTTCTTTTTCGTGATGGAAAGCTGACTGAAGGAGCCGCGAGTACTTTATTTGTTGTTGATGACGGGCAATTGCTGACGACGGCTTCCGGACACAGTATCTTACCCGGTATTACCCGTGAACTGGTGCTTGAGCTGGCATGTGATCACGGTTTGTCATGTCAACAGACCGACATTACAGAACAGCAGGTGAAACAGGCTGACGAACTATGGCTGAGCAGCTCTACAAAAGAAATACTGCCCATAGTACAACTGGATGGGAGCCCCGTGGGTAACGGCAAACCAGGTCCTCATTACCATCAGATTATAAAACTCTATGATGAGTTTAAAGATAAATTCAGAAAAGGTGAGGCCTCATGACGGACAAACAGGAAGAAGAACCTGGCAAGCTTTCCTTTCCATGCACCATCGGCATCAAGGCGATGGGGCGCCAGGCGGAAGACTTTGAGCACAAGATTAAAGAAATAGTTGCGAGTCACACAGCAGCGGATGCCATCGTTAAAGTTAGTTGCAGAGAAAGCAACAATGGCAACTACCATTCGGTTACCTGCGAAGTCAGACTGGAAAACCGGGAGCAGATGGAGGCCATCTATCAGACCATGCATGACCACCCTGACATTTTGATGACCTTATAGGGCCGCTCTGTAGTTATCGCTTATTGCCGATGGATATTGCTGAAACAACAGGGAATGTATTGATGCGTCAGTTCACATTCCCCCGTGATTACACATCCTGTTGGCAGGAAATGAAAGCCTTTACCGGATCCAGGACAGAGCAAACTAAGGATGAAATCTGGCTACTCGAGCATATGCCGGTTTTCACCCTGGGTATCAGGGAAAATGCTGACGATATAAAGGATACAGGTGATATACCGCTGGTGAAAACTGATCGTGGGGGGCTGGTCACCTACCATGGTCCGGGCCAGCTGATCGTTTATCTCATGCTGGATTTAAGGCGTCTGGGGCTAGGGCTGAAGAACCTGGTTAATATCCTGGAACAGGTGACAATAGACTTGCTCAGCAAACATGACATTACCGCATCAAGGCTTGAGAACGCTCCCGGCGTTTATGTCGAAGGAAGAAAAATTGCGTCCATAGGTTTGCGTGTTCAGAAGGGTTGCACCTACCATGGTCTGAGTCTGAATGTGGGCATGGATCTTTCTCCTTATGACCGCATCGTTCCCTGTGGACTGAGTGGAATGAAAATGACCGATATGAAGTGCCTGGGCGTTGCGGCAGATGTGCCCGCTATAGGCAGACAGTTCATACAGGTGTTGTCCAGCAAGCTGGGATATAATGCTGTCTATGATGAGATCTCATAGATATTTAGATATAAACCTATGAGCAGTAAGCGAGCGACTATGAAAGATAATTTATCAGCACCCTTGCCGGCAGGTGCAGAGAAAGGTCAGGCAAAAACTGCGCGTATACCGGTGAAAATAAAGCCGACTACTGAGTTTCTGCGTAAACCGGCGTGGATACGCGTTAAAGCACCGGTGACGCCTGAAGTTATCCGTTTGAAAAAAGTCCTGCGCAAGCAGAGTTTGCATACAGTCTGTGAGGAGGCTAATTGTCCTAATCTGGGTGAATGCTTCAGCAAAGGCACGGCTACTTTCATGATACTTGGCAATGTCTGTACCCGGCGCTGTCCTTTTTGCGATGTTGCACATGGCCGTCCCGAGGCTGTCGATGAAAATGAGCCGGCAAAACTTGCGGCAACGGTAACGTCGATGAACCTGCGCTATGTGGTGATTACCTCGGTCGACCGGGATGATCTTAGAGACGGCGGTTCAGCTCATTATGTGAATTGTATCGCTGCGATACGTGAAGAATCCCCACAGACAAAAATAGAAGTCCTGGTGCCTGATTTCAGGGGTCGCATGGAAATTGCACTAGAGATATTGGCTAAATCTCCACCGGATGTAATGAATCACAATATCGAGACTGTCCCGCGTTTATACCGTGAAGTCAGGCCCGGTGCCGATTATGCGTGGTCATTAAAGCTGCTGCAGGAGTTCAGGCAGGCCCATCCTTCGATTCCCACTAAATCCGGGCTGATGCTGGGTGTTGGTGAAACATTTGATGAAGTCGTGGCGGTAATGAGAGATCTGCGTGAGCATGATTGTCAGATGTTGACTATCGGGCAATATCTACAGCCATCACGTCATCATTTGCCTGTAAGTCGTTACGTCGACCCGGAGGAATTTGAACAATACCGCAAACTGGGTGAAGAAATGGGTTTCAGTAATGTTGCCAGCGGGCCACTGGTGCGATCCTCTTACCATGCTGATCTGCAGGCGGATGGTGCATCGATCACTTAAGGGCACCTCTATTAAGTCATGAATATTCATCTCACACCCATAATTGTCCATCTCTGCGTTAAGCATCTTCGCAATAGCTAGCTATTACGTGCGATCCTTGCCTTGATATGAACAATTCTGAATGCAATCTGAAATAACCAGGCTTAATAGAGGTGCCCTTAATTATTCGCTAGCTTACAAGTAAATCATTGAGCAGGTCTAAGCGTTCCCGAGTACCAATATCAAACCACTGGCCGTCATAAGTTTCACCCGTGACCCGGCCTTCTGCAATATGCTTTCGTAGCAAGGGTGCAAGTGGGAAACGACATGCTATAGATTGTTCGAAAAGTTCATGGCTGTAGAGCCCTATGCCACTGAATGTCCATGTTGCATTATTCTCTTTCTCTTCAACAACTCGTTTATCCCGTAATGAGAAATCACCTTTTGGGTTATGGCCGGGGTTTTTGACGAGAACAAGATGCGCCAGTCCGTCTAATTCAACAGGTAGTCTGGATAGATCATAATCGGTCCAGATATCGCCGTTAATTACCAGGAATGGATCTGACTTAAGTAATGGCAGGGCTTTGAAAATACCTCCACCCGTCTCAAGAACACTATCTCTTTCATCAGAGTAGTGTATGACCAGTCCATAACGTGAGCCATCACCCAGGACATCGATGATCTGCTGGCCAAGGTGACATATGTTGATAATAACGTGACTAAAACCTGCTGCAACCAGAGCATGGAGATGATGCTCGATAAGTTTTTTGTTGCCAGCTGCAAGCAGCGGCTTAGGTGTGCTGTCTGTCAGTGGCCTTAATCGTTCTCCACGTCCGGCTGCCAGTATCATGGCGTACATTATTGTAGTACCTTAGATTTGACCAGATGACATAAATCACCAAGCTCAGGGTCGTTCTCCAGAGCTGAAATCAGGTATTTCATCGTTAATGGTATGTCGTCCAGGTAATTATTTTTTCCATCACGGTGAGATAAACGTGCAAAGATACCGGCTACTTTCAGGTGTCGTTGTATGCCCATGCGATGGAACCAGCGCAGAAACTGCTCCTTGTTTCCCTGCTCCAGCAAGCCTGATTCAAGGGCCAGATCATGATAGCCGATCACCCATTCCTCGATGCGTTCTGCAGGCCATTCGATATAGCAATCTTTTAGCAGGGATACCAGGTCATAGGTAATGGGTCCTGTTACGGCATCCTGAAAATCGATCACGCCAGGGTTGTTAGATTTCGTCACCATCAGGTTTCTGGAATGAAAATCTCTATGCACCCACAACTGTGGCTGTTCCAGCGCTGAGTCGATGAGCAGCTGCCAGGCATGATCCATAACTTGATGTTCGTCGCTGCTGATTTCCTGGCCCAGATGGGTTATTAAATACCATTGCCGGAACAGGTCCATCTCTGTACGAAGCAGTTTATCTGAATAGGCAGGAAGAAAGTCAGGCTCAGTAAAAGTGCCATTCTGTAATATAATAAGACTTGCCAGCGCATCAGCATAAAGCCGTTCTACTGTGTTATTTTCCAAATGGTCAAGGTAATGTTCAGAACCGAGATCGGACATCAGTACAAAACCCTGTTCTTCATCAGTTTGAATTATTTCCGGGACATTGATGCCAATGTCGTGAAATCGGCGCGCAAGTCGGCAAAATGTGCTAATTTCCTCCTGTTCGGGAGGCGCATCCATGATTATCAGGCTGTTGTTCGATATAGTTAGCCTGAAATAGCGTCTGAAGCTTGCATCACTGGATGCAATATCAATGCGGAAATCTTCATCAGGGTAGAGGGATTCAATCCAGCTGTGAATTATTTGTTTTCTTTTGTCCAATAGTTTTCAACCATCTGTATAATAGCGACCTTCTGATTAAATGAAGGCTTGAAGGGGCACACATTCTATGCCATTTTACGTATCAAACAATACACTTAAGCCTGTTAATGGGGTTTTTAATCGAATGCACAAAAAAATAGCTCTCTCCAGCACAGTAATTCTGTGCTCTCTACTACCTCATGCTGCACATGCAATTAGCATTGATCAGTATACCAACTATGCCGTTCAAGCCTATCACGATGCTTTTTCTGGCGTTTGCGTAGCGGATACTATCGACCAGAAGGCAATTGATGAGGAATTAAAAGCCGGTGCAGTGGCTATAGAGGCAGATCAAACAGAATTAATAGATAAAAAAATAATCTTCACCGGAAATGCAGAACTGGAACGGGATGGCATGGTAGTCAGTGCTGATAAGCTTAGTTATGATAAAACTGCAGACACTTTTGCCGGACAGGGAGATATCCGGATACAGGACCCAACAGGAAATGTTTTCAACGCGCAATCGATTGAAATGGAAGTGGAGACGTTCATCGGTACTGCGGAAGATGTTCAATATAACCTGACATCAGCTGTCCCTGGCAGAAAATCAGATGGTGCTAAATATATTCGTGCCCATGGTTCAGCAAAAAGTGTAGATTTTGAAGGCCATGACCTGATTACCCTGCACGATGCAACGTATTCTACCTGCCGAAAAGACAAAGAAATTGCTGTCCTTAATGCGAGCAAAATTGAACTGGATAAAGCGGCAGGGGTAGGTAAAGCCAGAAATATGAAGTTGCGCCTGTGGGATGTGCCGGTGTTCTGGTTCCCCTATGTAAGCTTTCCTCTGAACGATGATCGTAAAACTGGCTTTCTTATGCCTTCTTTTGGGGCCACGGATCGAGCAGGGACAGTAATTAAAATACCTTATTACATCAATATTGCG